>JBDLWH010000358.1:0-7500 GCA_039804325.1 Verrucomicrobiota bacterium | reverse complement strand
ATCGCCAAGCGCACGTCCCGCATCCCGGTTTTCACGTCAGGCTGCGTCACCAAAGACCGCGCCGGCAAGGAACTCGCCGGCATCGACGGCATGCGCTGCCTCGGCGTGAAAATGCTTACCGACGATGGCGACACGACCGGCGACCCGGCGGTGTTGATGCGCGCGATGCAATACGCCACCGAGTTTGGCATGTTTTTTGCCAGCCACTGCGAAGTTCCCGAGCTCGCCGGTCCACGTGCCCTCAACGAGGGAGCCATGAGCTTTCGGCTAGGCATCAAAGGCTCACCCGCCTGCGCCGAGGAAATCATCATCGACCGCGATATCCGCCTCGCCCATGCCACTGGTGCCCACATTCACATCCAGCACGTTTCCAGCAAGCTCGGCATGGAAACCATTCGCTGGTGGAAGCAACGCGGCGATGTCCGCGTGACCGCCGAGGTTGCACCGCACCACTTGCTCTTCACCGACGAGGACATCGGCGACTTCGATACCCACTACAAAATGAACCCGCCACTGCGCACCAAGGCCGACACCGAGGCCCTCGTCCAGGGACTCATCGACGGCGTTTTCGACCTCATCGCCACCGACCACGCACCACACACCCCATTCGAAAAATCCCAGGATTTCGTCAGCGCGCCCAATGGCATCACCGGCCTCGATACCGCCCTGGTTTCGCTCTACCACCACTTCGTCGCCACCGGCAAGTTCGGCTGGGATCTCATCGTCAAGCGTTTCTCCGCCGAACCCCGCCGGTTCATGGGCCTACCCGCCGTGACCATCGAACCCGGCCAGCCCGCCGACCTGATTTTATTTGCCCCTGACACGACGACCACCTTTACCGCCGAGTTCATGCGCTCAAAGTCCAAAAACACGCCATTCCTCGATAAAACGCTCATGGGCCGCGTCGATCTCGTCGTCCTCGGAAATGAAATCCTGCTAGAGCGGCTGTAGCCTTTCTCCCTTGTCGGCTCAATCTGTAGCCGCCGCCGCCCACGGGTGCATGGTGCGGAGACCCTCGGCAAGCTGGATTTTCGCGGCTGCCTGCCAACGATTCAAGGGCTGGTGCAGTCGGCCGTTGATCTCGGCATCATCAAGCATGCGGAGCGGGTGGTGTAAAGTTGCTGGCTTTCCGCTAGGATTATTTGTCGGTCACTCTATTTTGACCGCCTGCGGCGGTGTTGTAGCGGCACTCTATGAGTGTCGATGCCCATGAGATGAAGAATCTCCTTGGCGACACCATGGCACCGCTAAAGCTTCCGACATCGGCGCTTCCGTTTTTTGCTGCTTCCATCATTCGCCGCCGCCGCCATCCAGGTGGCGATGGCGGCACCCGCACCAGCGGAGCCGAAATCCTGGCGCTGGAAACGAGCCGTTTTCCCACGCCAGCTGGTGCTTGACCACGAAGGCAGGCCGATTAACCGCGGGTGCTGCGATCCTCGACCGCGCCGCCCTTTTGCGAGCGTTTGCGGGCATTGACATCGAGGATGCGTTTGCGCAGGCGGATGTTTTTCGGGGTTGCCTCGACGAGTTCGTCGGTGTCGATGTATTCGATCGCGCGTTCGAGGGAGAAGCGGATCGGCGGGGTGAGTTTGGACGTTTTGTCCTTGCCGGACGAGCGCATGTTGTCGAGGTGCTTTTCCTTGACTGGGTTGACGGGCATGTCGCCGACGCGCGGGTTTTCACCCACGAGCATGCCGCTGTAAACCGCGTCGCCAGCACCCACAAAGAGAACTCCACGCGTTTCGAGCAGTTGCAGCGAATACGGCGTGGCCGTCCCGGAATCCATCGATACCAACGTGCCGGTCGTGCGGTTCTGGATGTCGCCGGCGTGTGGCGCGTATTCCTTGAACAAGTGGCTCATGATGCCGTGGCCGGATGTCAGGTTCACCAATTCGGTTTCCAAGCCGATGATACCGCGGGTCGGGATGACAGCTTGGATGAACGTGCGACCGCTCGGTTCGGTGTCCATGTGGTCCATCAGGCCCTTGCGGTTGATGAGGCACTTGAGGATCCCCTGAGTGTAGTCGCCGGGCGCTTCGATGTAGAGCGTTTCAAACGGCTCCAGCAAGCGACCGTCGTCGTCGCGCCGGAAAATAACCATCGGCCGAGAAACGCAGACCTCAAAGCCTTCACGACGCATTTGTTCGACGAGCACTGCGATCTGCATGGCACCACGCGCCGACACATTGAAGACGCCCGAAAGATCGGTGTCCTCAACCTGAATCGAGATGTTGGTTTTCAACTCGCGCATCAGGCGATCACGGATGGCACGTGACGTCACGTGCTTGCCTTCGCGCCCGGCCAGCGGCCCGTCGTTGATGGAAAACTGCATTTGGACGGTTGGCGGGTCGATCGCGACGAATGGCAGCGGCTCGACGTCAGGTGAGGCCGCGAGGGTTTCGCCGATGTCGATGCTGTCGATGCCGGCGGCGATGCCGACGATGCCGCCCGCGCCGCACCCTTCGGAGTCGGTGGTGGCCAGGCCGGAATAGGTGAAGGTTTTCATCACCTTCGATTGTTGTTTGGTGCCGTCTTTGCGCAGCAACCAGATGGTGTCGCCTTTTTGCACGCTGCCACCGAGAACTTTGCCGATGGCGACGCGGCCGACGTAGTCGTCCCATTCGATGTTGGAAACCAGCATCGAGAACGGTGAATTTGGATCGGCCTTTGGCTCAGGGATGAATTCAACGATTTTTTCTAGGAGTGGGATGCAATCCTTTTTTTCGTCGTCCGGGTGATTCATGAAGTAACCGTCACGCGCTGACCCGTAAACAAACGGCGCGTTGAACTGGTCTTCGGTCGCGTCGATATCGAGAAACAACTCCAGCACTTGATCGTGAACTTTCAGGGCATCAGCAAAGGGGCGGTCGATCTTGTTGATCACCACAATCGGCTTGAGTCCCTCCGCCAGCGCCTTGCGCAGCACGAAGCGCGTCTGGGCTTGCGGGCCGCCAGAGGCGTCCACGACGAGGAGCACCCCATCGACCATTTTCATGACGCGTTCGACTTCGGCACCGAAGTCGGCGTGGCCTGGCGTATCGACGATGTTGATGGTGTAGCCCTTCCAGTGGATGGAAGTGTTTTTGGCCTTGATGGTGATGCCCTTTTCGCGTTCCAAGTCCATCGAGTCCATGGCGCGCTCGGTCGTCGCCTGGTTATCACGGTAGGTGCCACCGGCTTCGAGGAGTTGATCAACCAGGGTGGTTTTGCCATGGTCAACGTGGGCGATGATGGCGAGATTACGAATTTTCAATGACATAGGAACAATGGGATAGCGTGGAACTTCCGCGCGATGGGGGCGGGGCTATGCACGGTTTTTGCCTAAGTGGCAAGGCGGGATTCCATGATTTTCTCCAAAAGTCGCAGAAAGTCGCCATGCCAGAGGCAAAATTTTACGATTGTGAGATTGCGAGCGGATGGTGGCATGGTTCTTGACCTGCGGGCGGCTCAATTCTAAAGACGGTGCATGACACCGCTTTACGAAGGTAAATCCAAGCGACTATGGGCCACCGAAAACCCGTTCACACTGCGCATGGAGTTTAAAAACGATGCCACCGCCTTCAACGGTGAGAAAAAGGAGAGCTTCGATAATAAGGGCCGCTTCAACAATGCCATCAGCACGCTCATCTACGGCATGCTCGAAAAAGAAGGCGTCCCCACCCACATCATTCGCTCCATCGACGACACCAACGTGGAAGTTCACAAAGTTGATATTCTGATGGTCGAGGTGATCGTGCGCAACGTCGCGGCCGGCAGCTATTGCAAGCGCACAGGCACGGCCGAAGGCCACCCGTTCTCGCAGCCCATCGTCGAGTTTTCCTACAAAGACGACGCGCTCGGTGATCCGCTCATCAACGACGACTATATCCGAGAAATGGGCCTCGCCACCCCGCAAGATCTCGTGTTTTTGCGCCAATCCGCCCTCAAGGTGAATGACATCCTCAGCACGTTCTTCGCCAAATGCGGACTCAAACTCGTCGATTTCAAACTCGAGTTCGGTCGCCTCGCCTCCGATCCATCGATCATCGTCTTAGCCGATGAAATCAGCCCCGACGGCTGCCGCCTCTGGGATCTCAAAACCGGCGAGAAAATGGATAAAGACCGTTTTCGTCGGGGGTTAGGCAATTTTATGGAAGCGTACGAGGAAGTGCTGGGGCGGGTGCAGGAAAACCTTGCCTGACTGGCGTTCTCGGTCAGACCATTCAACGCGTCGAGTGTGCCGAGTCATCTGGCGATGGGGTGACTCACATTCAGGCTTGTCTTGCCAGTCGGGATTGCCTGAGATTTCGCATGGCTCGCCCGATGCTGCTGGGGGAGTGCGCTTTGGCCGTTAATCCTTGAGTGTTGTGGATCGTCCTCCGATCTGCAACGAGCCCTTTACCTACATCTCCCTTGACTACCTACCAACCACCGGCATCCCTCAGTGCCCGCCAGCAGTTTCGGCAAGCTTGTTCCATCCTGCGCCACACGACCCGAGCCAGCAACCCTGCTTGGTATCAGGACGCGCTCGAGCTGAGTTTCCAACTGCACATCCGCACCAACGGCCCGCAAATCGCCGCCTTCTACTGGGATAGAAAGAAGAATGTTTGGAGCGAGGGGCCGTCGTTCACCGATGAAATCATCGGCAACGCCGACAAACTGAATCCGGTGCTGGCGGAAATCCTCCGTCATGCGCGCGCCAGCGGGGCCAGCTCCCTTGGCGTTGTGCTCCACGTCGCCGATGAATTCGCGACCACCGAACTCAAGCCCGAGTTCGATAATCCGGCGGCGCTGCCGGACCTGCGCAATGCGGCCATCAACGATCCGGCATCGATTCTCGAAGACTCGTCCATCCTCGCCACCCAAGCATCGTGGCGCGCACTTCCCTATCCCGCCGCCGGCAGCGAGGTCATCGGCACCACCGTCACCATCAGCCGGCAATACGAGCCATTGCTCGCGGCATTCCGCGAACTCGGCGAAACCGCGAATTTCCCCATCATGACACAGGCGTTGAGTGCTCCGTTGGTGGCGCTCATGGGTCTCGCCCACGCATTGACCCCCACCCCGGGCAAACCATTCGTCGTGATCCTCCAATACGCCTGGTTCACGGCCTTGGCATTTTTCAACGAACACGCCGACCTGCGGCTCATCCGCACTCTCCAACACCGGGGTCTCCGGAAACCCACCCAGTTCCACAGCGCTCTCAACACCACCATCGCGTCCCTCGAATTCGACGACCCCGATCTCTTCCTGATGCCCCTCGGGCCAGATGTGGACGCGGCGCTCAATGGCAACCTACGCGCCATTTTCACCTACTGCCGCATCGAAACGCTCGCTTTCCCCGCCATCCCCCACATCCCCGAGTGGTGCCAGGAGCCCATCATCGCGGCCATGCGCCCGACCACCGCGCCTACCGTCACGAGCCACACGTTTTCCATCCTCTGTGATGAACAATGGGCACTCCAAAACTTCCTCCCCACCCCGAAGGAGATTTTGGAAATCTATCCCACCCGGACGGAAATTCGCCTTCTCAGGGTTTTGCGACACACCCGCTTCGCTCTGATCATCATCACTCTGTTCGGCCTCGCGGTTTTCTCCTACCAAATGGTCGATATTATGCGCAAGCCCGGTTGGTCCTTCGATCCCTCACAGGTGGACGTCATGAAGACCCGCCTCGCCAAATTGACCACCGAACGTCAAAAAGTCACCCAATGGAACAACCTGCTCGATGATCGCTCGAAAGCTTGGGCCGCCATGGAGACTCTGGCTCGCATTTTCCCCGAAAATAGCGGCCTACTTGTCAAAACCTACAGTCACACCGCCAAGCCCGACAGCGTGCCCGGACAGGCCCAAGTGGGCATCCTCAAGGAGTGGAAAATCACGGGTTTTGCCCGCGACGAGGCACTCGCCACCTTGAACACGCTGAACACCCGCGAGGGCATCGCCGCCTCGTTCAACGAAATCGCCCGTGCCACCGGCAATGCCGCCTTCACCCCAACTCTGGGCAACCGCAACCTCACCGTCAACGTCCGCACTCAGGAAAATAACGGCTTCAAACCCATCCCGCTCGAAGAAACCAACGCCTCCGACGAGTCCACCTACCCCTTCAGCTTCAACCTCATCATCACGCAACGCTTCGAATCCTCAGACCCCTTGGCCCTCGGCGTCATCAAAAAACCCTGAACCCAATGCGCGACATGCGAAACGCAGCAAGAACTCGAATCCATTCTCTGCAATATCGGTGTTTCCAATTTGAAATTTAAGCTTTAGAAATTTCCCCCTCATGCATCTTTACCGTCAACCAATCATTGTTTTTGGGCTGGTTGTGCCCGTTTTGATTGCCGCCGCTCTTTGCGGCATTGGCTATATGCTCCAATCTCAGATGGCAGACTCGTTCGCCAACAAGGAAAAAACCTTCAAAACCGCCGAACAAACGCGCATCGCTGCCTATGGCGTCGAAACGCAGGTCGCCCTGCAACGTGACCACCTCAATCGGTGGAATGAACAACTCGGGCTAGAAACCGCCAGCACCGTCTCGACCCACCTGCGCAAAATCTCGGAACAACTGCCCAGCAAGGAAATCCAACAAACGTCGTTCGAGCGCCAAAGCGGAAGCAGCGGATTCGGCACAGCCACCGGCCAAAAATCGTCGCAATTGCGCATCGCCTTCCGCGGCACCTTTCGCACGCTGCAACGCGCGTTTCTCGAACTCGAAACCCGCATGCCCCAACTCCAACTCGAGGAGCTGAGCCTCAATCCCGTCGCGCCTCCATCCCCACTCCTCAACTTGCAAGTCACCTACACCGCATGGGAGAATTGACTGCCGCCGCCCCCCAAACCCACCTATGAAGCCTCCTGATTCCAAACCGCCCTCGGATTCTCCGCTCCCATGGGTGCCCCCCGTCAGGACCGCCGTCTTCACGCGTGGGTTTCTTGGACTTGTCGTGCTCGCCATGCTCGGGCTCTCGTCCTTCGTTCATGCGGCACCCGCCCCCCCCAAGCCACCGGTGAACAACCCCACCGTCACCGCGTCCCGCTTTGTCAAAGAAAGCGAATTGACGCCCTATTTGACCACCATTTCCACGACCTTTTCGATGCGTGGTCGTCCGTCTGACCCCTTCTGTTTGCTCCAAGATCCAAGCGCCAAACCCGTCATCAAGGCCAGCGTCACCAAATCATCGCGCCGCACCGCACCTATCCAAGCCACGCCGTTTTCCGATATTCTCAAACGCATCAAGGTGACCACCATCATGCCCAAGGAACAACGGTTCCTCATCGGCACACGCTCGGTCAAACAAGGCGACCGCATCCCCCTCGCATTCCGCGGTAAAACCATCCACGTCGAAATCATCTCGGTCACCTCGCGCGAAATCGAATTCCGCAACCTCGACAACGGCGAATCTGCCGCCCTCAAACTCAACATCCTACCCGTGGGCATGACCCCAGGCTCCCGCACCCTCACCGCCCCGGGCATGACCCCTGCGCGTCCTGACGCCCCGATCGAGCTTGACGCATCAAGCT
>JBDLWH010000357.1:0-9923 GCA_039804325.1 Verrucomicrobiota bacterium | reverse complement strand
GCCCGGCCCCTACGCTGACACGCAATCGTCCGGCATTCACGCGCGCGTTGAGACACGGGGTTTTTGCACTCGTCAAGGCGTGCTCCCAAGAGAACCCCGCTGCCATACTGGCCCTGATCGATCCTAGCGATGCGCACGGGCACCCCTGGACGCGCGAGCGCCTCGAGGAATTGCTAGACGGCTATTTTACTCATCACGCGCGTATCCGCCTCGACCCTGAGGCCCGCGCCACCAAGCACACACGCATCAGCGAAACGACGCCAAGGCGCTGGACGTGTGAGCAAACGCTCGTTGATCCCGATAACGAGAATGACTGGTCACTCAAACTCACGATTGATTTGGACCGGTGCGATACCGAAGGACGTCCTGTGTTCGTGTTGGACGAGCTCGCTGAGATCGGCTGATGAGACCTAAGCCGGATGGCTCGTTGCTAGAGCGCTTGCTTGCGTGACGGGCAACCCCGAGCCCCCCGAGCATGAGGCGAGTCTGTGAGCAAGTCTTGACAAAAACCCGGCTTTGTCCGATGGCTGCGCTGTTCCACATTGTTATGCATTCATCCACATCTGTGATGGTTTTTGAGCACGCTACGGAGGCGTGTCGCCAAGTTGCCGGAGAAATTGCCGATTTGATTCGCGGGCGATGCGCGATGGGTCGCGCCACGGTGTTAGGGTTGGCCACAGGCAACACCCCGTTGCCGCTCTACCAGGAATTGATACGCCTTCACCGCGAGGACGGATTGTCATTTGCTCAGGTGGTCAGTTTCAACCTTGATGAATACCTCGGCCTCGAACGCGATCACCCGGAAAGTTACTGGTCGTTCATGCACCGGCATCTCTTTGATCACATCGACATGCAACCTGAAAACATCCACCTACCATCGGGGGTGGTCGCGGAGGCAGACATAGCCGCACATTGCGCAGCTTACGAGGCGGCCATCGCCGCGGCGGGGGGCATCGACTACCAGATTCTTGGCATTGGACGCACCGGTCATATTGGGTTCAACGAGCCAGGCACCCCCATCGACGCCCGCACGCAGGGCATTCATCTCGATGAGATCACCCGAGAGGACGCCGCCCCGGCATTTGGCGGCCTAAGCCAGGTGCCCACCCAGGCCATCACCATGGGCTGCGGCACCATCCTCGACGCCCGAAAAATCACACTGTTCGCTTGGGGATCTCACAAAGCCCAAATCGTGCGCGAGGCCATCGAAGGCCCCGTCACCGACCAAATCAGCGCGTCGTTTCTCCAAACCCATTCCAACGTCACCTTCTACCTCGACCGCGCTGCGGCCGCCGGCCTGTGGGACTGAGGGACTCGAAAGCAGGGTGAGGTTCTCTGGGCGAAGCCCTGCCAGCATCAAGCAGGCAGGGCCGCACCCAAAGACGTTTGGCCACTCAGTGAGAGCAACCGCAACCGCCGCCACCGCCGCCACCACCACAGCAACCGCCGCCGCCACTGGCTTCGGCGAGATCGTCCTCGGTGGGAACGCGCCCTAACTCAAGAGTCAGGCTGACGTGCTTGCGGATTTCTTTTTGCAATCCCTCTAACTCTTGCTGGGCTACGAGGAACTGTTGGGCGATATCGTTGGCGAGCAGGGCTTCACGGGCCGCTTCGAACTCGCGGATTTCGGTTGCGCTGAGCTCTATGCCAGCGTGCTGTTTTTGGTGGAGGTCTTCGCCGCGTTCGTGAACACTTTGGTATTGGAGGCGGGCGGCGTCGTCGCTGAGAAACCGTTCGATGTGTTCCTGAAACTCAAGAAACATCGGGTCGCTTGCAATCTGGGCACACAGCTCACGGGTTTTCACGATAACGGCGGAATCTTCGGCAATGATGGACATGGGCGGTCCATACCCTCGCTCGCCCACGCTGGCAATGGACAATTCTGAAAAAAGACGGTGCTCGCCCAAAGCGCCACGATAAAAGCGTGACAGCGGGGGCGTGTCCGGGTTTGGTCATGGCCGCATTCGCAAGCCATGGCCATTGATCCCCTCAAAGACGGCATTCGTTCCCATGTGAGGATCGATTTTTACGGCAATGTGCATAAACGTCTGCGCGGCACCGACGCCCAAACGCGTTACGCCACCGAGGTGGCCGTGCTCAAAGTGCTCGGGCAACGAGGATGCCCGTATGTGCCGACCTTACTCGAAGAACACCCAGAAGAACTTTATTTCGTTTCGACCAACTGCGGCAAACTCGCCACCCAGATTTCCAAGGAAAAATCCGACAAACTTTTTGCCAAACTGGAGCGCGAATACGGCGTGCGCCACCTCGACGCCGAACCGCGAAATATCACCTACTCCGACAAACTCGGCTGCTTCTGCCTCATCGATTTTGAGCTCGCCGAAATCCTGCCCCCACCTCCGGGCTTGGTAATGCCAGCCAGCCCAAACCCGTAACTTACGCCCTGTCGTGCCCGACGTCTCCAAGCCAGATGCCACCAGCCTTGAGTGGGCCGCCCTGACCCACAGTGGTTCGCGCAAACCCCGCAACGACGATGCGCTCATCGCCTTTGCGTCCAGCCCTGCGGGTGCCGAAACGTTAGGCTCATCCGGCAGCCACTCGCTCGAATGCCACGACCTCGTTTTCGCCGTCTCGGATGGCATGGGGGGCGGCAAGGCAGGCGACCTCGCGTCCTCCCTGCTGCTCCAACGCATGGCGGAAATCATCCCAGAAACTTTCAAAATCGCCGCTTCAGGGTTTTTCCCTGATTGCCTCGACCACTTGGCCGACGCCCTCCGCTCCGTCCACGACCACATCAACCAAACCGCCGCGTGCGACCACACCCGCGGCATGGCCGCCACCGTCGCCCTCGCTTGGTTCACCCCGGAAAACCTCTACCTCGCCAATGCCGGAGATTCCCGCATCTACCTGTCCCGCGCCGGTCAACTCACCCAACTCACCCGCGATCATACCGCCGCTTGGGGCCAGTGGAAACGCGGTGAAATCTCGGAAATCGAATACCGGACCCATCCGCGGCGCTCCGCCCTCTATGAAGTCATTGGCGGCGGCCACCCAAACGTGTGCCCCTTCCTCGCCGCCATCCCCCATCAACCCGGCGACCGCTTCCTCATCTGCTCCGACGGCCTGATCGACGGCCTCTGGGAGCGCCACGTCTCCAACGCCCTGGCCACCTCCCAGACACCGGCCAAAACTGCCCACGCCTTGCTCAATCGCTCGCTCAACAATGCCGGCATCGACGATACCACCCTCATCGTCATCCATGTTGACCACCTCATCCCCCCAATGAAAAAAATTCCATGAAAAATCCCAAGTCACCCAAAACTTGGCACGCATGGTGCTTTACGGCCCTGGGTTATTCGGCCCAGTCCATGGCAGGCCGCCTTTGATTCTCACACCCCAAACCACACACACACCCCACATGACCAAATACAAACTGGAATACATCTGGATCGACGGTTACACGCCGGTTCCGAACCTTCGCAGCAAAACCCTCATCAAGGAATTCGCCAGCTTCCCGACCACCGACGAGCTTCCCATGTGGGGCTTCGACGGCAGCTCGACCCAACAGGCCGAAGGACGCAGCTCGGACTGCATGCTCAAACCTGTGGCCGTCTTCCCGGACAGCACGCGCCGCAACGGCGCGCTCGTCATGTGCGAAGTCATGATGCCCGACGGCAAGACTCCGCACCCAACCAACACCCGCGCCACCATCCTCGACGATCCCGGTGCCTGGTTCGGCTTCGAGCAAGAATACTTCCTCTATCAGGACGGGCGCCCGCTCGGGTTTCCCGCTGAAGGATTCCCCTCACCACAAGGCCCGTATTATTGCGGATCTGGCTTCAAAGCCGTCGGGGACATTGCCCGCCAAATCGTTGAGGAGCACCTTGATCTCTGTCTTGACGCCGGCATCAACCACGAAGGCATCAACGCCGAGGTGGCCAAAGGCCAATGGGAATTCCAAATCTTCGGTAAGGGATCCAAGCGCGCCGCCGACGAAGTCTGGGTCGCCCGATACATCCTCAACCGCCTGTGCGAAAAATACAGCATCGACGTGGAATACCACTGCAAACCCGTCAAAGGCGACTGGAACGGCTCGGGCATGCACGCCAACTTCTCCACCACCTACCTGCGCGAGAAGGGCGGCAAGGCATACTTCGAAGCCCTCATGGGTGCCTTCGCTGAAAACCTTGAAGAACACATTGCCGTCTATGGCCCGGACAACCACCTGCGTCTCACCGGCCTGCACGAAACCCAGTCCATCGACAAGTTTAGCTACGGCCTCGCCGACCGCGGCTCGTCGGTGCGCATGCCCCATAGTTTCGTGAACGACAATTACAAAGGCTACCTCGAAGACCGCCGCCCGAATTCCCAAGGCGACCCCTATCAGATTGCCTCACGTATCCTCAAAACCATCTCCGAAGTGCCGACGCCCTGATCCACCGACAGGCATCTCACGTCATTCACACCGCTTCCCCACCCCGGGGGAGCGGCTTTTTTTTTGCGGTGCGGCACGGGTTCCGCCCGTCGGGCATCCCCATCGGGCAAACGCGCGCGGCCTAACTCTTCACGAACGACGGCTTGCGGTTTGGGAATTTCCCGCATAGCCTGCGCCCCAATCCCTATCCAATGAAAGCCACCGCCCTCTTCTCACTCATAGTTCTAATCACGCCCGTATCGGCCCAGAACAATCCCGCGTCGGCCCCAGCCATGCCCGCCGCCGCCAAAGAAGAACTCACGCCCACCCAACAGGCATTCCTCAATCTGCCCGAGGAATCCCGCAAACAATTTGGTAAACACGTCAGCGAAGCCAACCGCGTCTTCCAACAAAAACGCATTTTTGAAACCCTCGAGGAAGTCGAACAAGCCGCCAAAATCTTCGCCGATAGTCCAGATATCTACAACCTGCGTGGCAGTTGTTATGTTGAGATGCGCGCGTTCGACAAAGCCCTGACGGCGTTCAATAAGGCCAGCGCCTTGTCCAAGGACGATCCAAGCATCAACTTCAATATCGGCGAAATCTATTTTTGCACCAAAAAGTGGCAAAAGGCCCATGACACGTTCCTATCGATTCTCAAAAAAATCCCTGAGTCCAACACCGCTCTGAGCCGCTTAGTGGAGTTCAAAATCCTTCTCTGCAAAAAACAACTCGGCCTCAAAAAGGAAGTCGTCATCCTCGCCGAGAAGTATGATTTTCTCGATGATTCGCCGTTTTACTACTACGCCAAGGCCGCTCTGGCCTATGACGACAAAGATCTGGTCAAGGCCGAGGAATGGCTCGCCACGGCTGGGCGCATCTTCCAAGACCCCAATACCCTAGCCCCATGGCAGGACACCCTCATCGAATACGGGTATATCAAAAGCTTCTACGGCAACGACGACGCCACCGACTGATCATTTCTTCTTGGCGTCCTGCATCGCCTTGGAAAACCAATCGCTCTCAGGTGCCGCAGGTCGCGCCCCTCCTGCCGGCCGCGAATTTCTGATCACCTGCGAGCCACCCCCGCCACCCGGCGCGGCGCGCCTGTCGCCCATGTCCGGCTTGGATTTCATCGAGAGGGCGATGCGGTTGCGCTTCAAGTCCACTTCCATCACCGTGACCTGCACCTTCTGGCCCACTTTGACCACTTCCGAGGCGTCTCTCACAAATTGATCCGAGAGCTGACTGACGTGGACTAGCCCGTCCTGATGGACGCCCACATCCACAAACGCCCCAAAAGCCGTGACGTTGGTCACGATGCCTGGAAGCTTCATTCCCACCTGCAAATCGGTGGGTTTTTCAACGCCCTCGGCAAAGGAAAACAACTCGAATTGCCGCCGCGGGTCGCGCCCCGGCTTCGCCAATTCACTGAGAATATCCTGCAAGGTCGGCAACCCGACGCTCGCATCCACGTATTTTTTGAGGTCAATCTTTTTTCGTGCCGCCTCATGAGTGAGCAGATCCCCGACCTTGCAGCCAGCATCCGAGGCCATGCGCTCCACCAACCCATACCGCTCGGGATGCACCGCCGAGGCATCCAGCGGGTCGTGCCCGCCCCTCACGCGCAGGAATCCCGCCGCTTGCTCAAATGCTTTTTCACCGAGGCGCGGGACTTTCTTGAGTTGATCGCGTGAGGTGAACGCGCCGTGTTCGTTGCGGAAAGCGACGATATTTTCGGCGAGGGTGGCGTTGAGTCCGGAAACATACGAGAGGAGTTGCTTGGACGCGGTGTTGAGCTCTACGCCCACCGCGTTGACACAAGAAATCACGGTGTCATCCAAGTTGGTCTTGAGGGCGCGCTGCTCGACATCGTGCTGGTATTGCCCAACCCCAATGGATTTCGGATCCAACTTCACCAACTCCGCCAACGGGTCCATCAAGCGCCGCCCAATCGATACCGCTCCCCGCACCGTCACGTCCTCGTTGGGAAATTCCTCGCGCGCCACGTCCGAGGCCGAGTAAATCGACGCCCCGCTTTCATTGACCATCACCACCGGAATACTCGTGGGGAGCTTGAGCTTCTTGATAAACGCCTCGGTCTCGCGACTGCCCGTGCCGTTGCCTATGGCGATGGCCTCAATGGCATGCTTCTTGACGAGCGTGGTGACTTCTACGGCCGCTTCATACAATTGGGTGTTCGAGCCTGCGGTGGCATACAACACCGTGTGATGCAGGAGTTTGCCCGAGCGATCGAGCACCACGGTTTTGCAACCCGTGCGGAAGCCCGGGTCGATGGCTAACAACCGCTTCTCGCCCAACGGCGAAGCCAACAACAACTCGCGCAGGTTTTCCCCAAAAACATTGATGGCCGTCACATCCGCTCGCTTCTTGGCCAATAGTCGCGCCTCGGTTTCCATCGAGGGCATCAACAGCCGCTTGCAACCGTCCTCCACGGCTTGCGCCACCTGCTGGCCCGCGGCACCCGCGCCTTTCACCCAATCCGGCAAGGCCTGCGGGGTGACACGTTCTAACGGAACCTCCACCCGCATCAACAGGAACGCCTCTTTTTCACCCCGACGGATGGCTAGCATGCGGTGGGACGGGATCGACTTGAACGGCTCGCTCCACTCGAAATAATCGCGGTATTTCTGCGCCTCGACCTCCTCATCCTTGCCATACATGATCTTCGAGGAAACCACCGCCTCTTCTTCATAAATCTTGCGCACCCGCCCACGCAACGATGCGTCGTCTGCCACCCGCTCGGCAATGATGTCGCGCGCTCCAGCCAGCGCATCGGCGAGCGTGGGCACGTCCTTCTCCACGCCCACATAAGCCGCCGCCTCGTCGGCAGGATCAGCACCCTGGTTTTCTAACAACCAATCCGCCAGTGGGGTCAGTCCTCGTTCGATGGCCTTGGTGGCGCGCGTCTGGCGCTTGGGGCGGAACGGCGCAAAAATGTCCTCCAAGGCCGTGAGTGTGATCGCAGCCTCTAACTTCTTCTTCAGTTCCGGGGTGAGCAGCGACCGCTCCTCCAGTGATTTCAAAATCGCGCTGCGGCGTGTGTCGAGCTCGGCCAATTGGAGCATGCGGTCGCGGATGGTCGTGATCTGCACCTCGTCGAGCGAGCCGGTCTGTTCCTTGCGGTAACGCGAAATGAACGGCACCGTGCCGCCTTCCGTGAGCAGTTTTGCCGTGGACGACACAGAGGAAATCGCGATGCCCGTCTCGCGGGCGATGGTTTCAAGATGGTGGATCATGGAGAACGTGAAAAATCGGGGTGGTGGCGAAGCCCGGGAATCAAAGCAGGTTCCTCGCTCTCGGCAATCCAGTATTGAAACTAGTGCCCCTCAGGCATACCCATACTGAGCTTCTGCCACCACCACCCTCGCGACACCATGAATGATGTTCCGACTCAAAGGTCTTGAGTTTTCCCCTGCTGAAATTGAAAGCATCGCGCAAATCGACCCCCTCTGAGCCAATCGAACAACTCGCGCGTCGAGGCCGGGAATCCCGCTTGCTCCGGGCATGACTTGCCCTTAGCGTTCGCGCGCATGCCACTGCGCCATCGGATTGCCACCTCTCTGCGCCTACCCGTGGCCGGGTTGGCTGGCGCATTGGCCATCTGGCTGGCATGCCCAGCGAGCGCCCAAGCGCCCCCCCCAGTCCAATCGGCTCAGTTCGATCCCTCCGACGTCTATTTCCAAGGGTATCTGGCCACTCGTGCCGCCGATCAATTGGAATCCGCCGGCGATTTCATCGGCGCTCAGGAAAAGCTCCAAAAGGCCAATCAGTTGTTCGAGGCCATCCGCAAGTATTACCCCGCATGGAAATCATCCATGGTCACTGGGCGCAGTGATAAAACCACCGAATCCCTCGCTCGCGTCAGCTCAAATGCCGACGCCCAACTCCAAAAAAACCGCAATACCGTGGCCGAATTGGAAGGAGGCGTGAAACAAGCCGCCAAACCCATCGACCCCGGCACGCCACCTATCGCCAAAAGCATCCTCAATGTGGACGCCCTCGCCACCCGCCGCCTCGCCGACGCCCAAGCAGAAGTCCTTCGCCTGCGCAACTTGTCCACCAAACCGCCAGAAACCACCCGCGACGCCGCTCGATTCGCGGATATGCAACGCCAGCGCGATACCCTCCAGGCCCAACTCCGCGCCGCCGAAACCAACGTCGAGTCGCTCCGCGCCCGGCTCACGGTCGCCCCCATGGAAAAGGACATGAAAACCCTCAACCAGCGCATCGAAACCCTCGATCAAGAGCGCGAAGCCATGGCCATGGCCCTCACCCAAAGCCGCAATGCCCACACCGAAGCCATAAGCCGCATCGCTACCCTGCAAGCGGACCTCCTCGGAATGCACCAAAAACACGCCGATCTTGACCGCAATATCAAGGCCGAGCGCAAAGTCGCCAACTCCGTCGTCGCCGGCCTTCGCCGCCAACTCGACGCCCTCGAACAAGACCTCTCACGCAAAGATTCCCTGCTCGGCCAAGCCAACCAACACATCACCCAGCTCATATCCGAATTGCAGGAAAGCCACGACGCCTTCGCCCAACTGCGCACCGAACGCGATTCACTCCTCCAGGAACGCGAACAAATGGCCGCTCTGCTCAAACTCAACGAAGCGAGCCGCATCCAAGACCTCATCGAACAAAATATGTCCCTCGCCAAAAATTTGCGCGAGGCTAACGAAAAAGTTGATCGCCTCAACCGAGAAAATAACGCCGACCAAGACGCCACCACCGCCGCTCTGCGTGACCTCGCCATCGCCAAGTCTCAGATAAACCGCCTCCATCAGGATAAACGCGACCAAGAAAAACGCCTCTCAGAACTCGAACTGCGCCTCAAATCCGAACAACAAGAACTCGCCAACGGCCAAGTCACCACCGACCCGGCCGAAGCCGATGTCCTGCGCGACATCATCAAACGCCAATTGCGCGTCCAAGAACGCCGCCGCCAAGCCCGCGATTTGCTTGTCGATGCCGCCAAGGAGTTAGGCGCCAAGGACGATCGGCTCGCCAAGGCCATCGAACTTTTCGATGGTCAGGAAATCGCCCTTTCGCCCGAAGAACAAAAACTCATTGCGAACAGCCAGGTGGACGGCGAATTCGTTTCGCCCGTCGCCAGAGACCGTGCCACCGTCGGCCAAGCCACGGAAGAGCTCACCCGCGACATCACGGTGTTCGAGCGCACCGCCGAGAAATCCTTCGTCGCGGGCCGCCTGCTCCCAACCCGAGAACTCTACGAAATGATTCTCGAACAACACCCGGGCCACACCCCGTCACTCTGCAAACTCGGCGTCGTCCAACTCCGCCTCGATGACTCCACCGCCGCAGTCAACACGTTCCGCCGCGCCGTAGAAATGGACACGAACAACCCATACGCCTCCCGCATGCTCGGATTTGCCCTCATGAAACTCGGGGATCTACCCGCCGCCCAACATGCGGTGCGCCGCTCCGTGGAGCTCGCCCCTAACGACGCCAAAAGCCACATGCTCCTGGCCACTTTGTGTTATCGCCTCGGCGACTCAAGCGAGGC
>JBDLWH010000356.1:0-2870 GCA_039804325.1 Verrucomicrobiota bacterium | reverse complement strand
CTCGCCGCAGAAAAAGCCGAATTTCTTGAGTCTGACATTGCCGCCCTGCGAGCCAAGGATCCGACGCTCAGCGCAGAGGATGCGCTGCGCCTAGCTGAGCGTGGGCGCTCGGCAGGGCGATTCCTCATCGCCACGGTCAAGGGGGATGTGCACGACATCGGTAAAAATATTGTCGGCGTGGTGCTCGCCTGCAATGGCTTCGAGGTCACCGATATGGGCGTCATGGTGTCCTGCGATCAAATCCTCGATAAGGCCATCGAAATCGGCGCCGATGCCATCGGCCTATCAGGATTGATCACTCCCTCGCTCGACGAAATGGTCCACGTCGCCCAGGAAATGGAGCGACGCGGATTCCGTTTGCCCTTGTTAGTCGGCGGAGCCACGACATCCGCCGCCCACACGGCCATTAAGATCGCTCCCCATTATTCGGGCCCCGTCATTCATGTGCTCGACGCCTCGCGATCGGTTCCCGTGACCACCTCGTTGCTTTCCGCCACCCAGCGCGACACCTTTGTGGCCGATCACCGCGCCAAACAGCAGACGCTGAGGGAAAATTTTTTAGCGGGGCCGGTCAAGAAAACCCTGACCCTTGCCCAGGCGCGCGCGGCGGCCCCTCAATGGGATTGGGCGCATTACACGCCGCCGGTGCCGTCGTTTCTAGGCGTGAGGGGTGCCGGGCGGGATGGCCGCGCGGCGGATGGCCCGAACACGCGGCCCGAGGCATCATCGTGCGAAATGGATCTTCGCGCATTGATAGATTGCATCGATTGGTCGCCCTTTTTTCACACATGGAACCTGCGCGGCGTCTGGGATCCTGCCCTCAAAGTGCTCAAAACGCAAAATGCCGCTGGGGCTGCCGAGGCCGCCACGCTCTATCAGGACGCGCTCGCCTGGATTGAGCGCATCATCGCCACTGAGGCCTTTCACGCTCGCGGCGTCTTCGGGTTTTTTCCTGCCAACGCGGATGGAGATGACATCATCGTCTGGTCGGATGAAGACCGCGCCACCGAACGCTGCCGCCTTCACACCCTGCGCCAGCAGCTCAAAAAGGACTCCGGCAAACCCCACCTCGCCCTCGCCGATTGGCTCGCGCCCTGTCGCGGCGGTCCACGGCACCCGGTCATGGCCGCACCCGATTATATCGGCGGATTTGTCGTGGGCATCCATGGGGCCGACGAACTCTCCGCATCCCTCGATGCCGCCCATGACCCCTATGGTGCCATCATGGTCAAGGCGCTTGCCGACCGCTTTGCCGAGGCTGCCGCCGAGGCTCTCCACCATCGCGCCCGCGTCGCCTGGGGCTATGAAACTCACGACGATTCCACCCCTGAATCATGGCTCCTCGAAAATTATCGAGGCATTCGCCCCGCGCCAGGTTATCCGGCCCAGCCCGATCACAGCGAAAAACCCACCCTCTTTGCCCTGCTAGAAGCAACGCAGCACACCGGGGTCACCCTGACCGAGAGCTCGGCCATGCACCCGGGCGCTGCGGTTTGCGGGTTGTATTTTTCCCATCCCCAGAGCCGCTATTTCGGCATTTCCAACCTGCTTGAGGACCAGGTTGATGATTACGCCCGCCGCAAAGGCATCACCCGGGACGCCGTGCAAAAGTCACTCGGCCCGTGGCTAGGATATGTCCCGTGACGCAGCCTGCGGATTGCTCTGGACGCCAGGTTTTTGGCCCATCATGGTTTCGCCCGATGAGTTCTATCAAAATCACCACAACGATCTGCGCCGCCATGATGGCGCTTCACGGTGCTGCCTTTGCGGGCGGCGAAGGCTGGTCTTCTGACTTCGCGGCTGCTTCAAAGCAAGCCGTCGAATCCAAAAAAGACCTTCTCCTCGACTTCACTGGCTCTGATTGGTGCTCGTGGTGCATGAAACTCAACGAAGAGGTGTTCAACCTCGAACCGTTTAAAACCGGCGTCAAAGATTCCTTCGTGCTCGTCGAACTCGATTTCCCTAAGGACAAGGAAAAAGCCAAACTCTCCGACGATACTCAAAAACAAAACGTAGAACTCGGCAAAAAATATGCCGTCCAAGGGTATCCCACGATTCTGTTATGCGATGCCCAAGGGCTCCCGTATGCCAGCACAGGTTACAAAGACGGCGGCCCCGAAAAATACGTCGCCCACCTCAATGAGCTGCGCACCAACAAGGGCAAACGCGACGATGCCTTCGCCAAAGCCGCTAAGGAAAATGGCGTGGCCAAAGCCAAGACGCTCGTCGCCGCACTCAACACCATGCAATTGCCGGACCAAGTCGTAACGAATTTCTATAGTGATCTGGCGACCCAAATCACAGCAGCGGACCCGAAGGATGAAACAGGCTTTGCCAAAAAGGCGGCTTCCAAGCAACGCCTGAACGAGTTCCAAAAGGCGCTTCAAGAGCTCGGTAGCAAACAGGACCACGACGGGGCAATGGCCCTTGTGGACAAAGCGCTCAAGGATGGCGGCTTCGAGTCCGAGCAAACCCTGCAAATCATGATGACCCGCGCCGTCATTCTCGCTCAGACGGGTAAATTCGACGACGCCCTGAAGGCTGTCGATGCGGCCAAGGCTTTCGCCCCTGATAGCCCAATGACTCCCGGCATCGACGGGTTCCGCAAGCGCCTCGAAGAAAACCAAAAAAAGGCCGCCGAAGCGGCTCCCAAGGAAGCCCCAAAACCCGCGGCTGACAAATAATTCCCGTGCCTGTTTGAACCCGAATTCCCACCCGGGAGTTCGGGTTCTTCGTGTCAAATGCCGATGGTTTCAACGCTCTCACAGCAAATTTCCTCCCTCTCGATACCGTGGCACGCCGGACCACGCAGCCCCAGATCACGCAGCCCCGGATCGCGGCCCGTCAGGCCGCCGAATCATTGGCGTTCC
>JBDLWH010000355.1:0-14384 GCA_039804325.1 Verrucomicrobiota bacterium | reverse complement strand
GAGCGGCACCGAGATGGTCACCGTGGCCTTGCGCCGGGTGGATCTCACCGGTCGGCATGACGCCTATGCCAACCTATTGGAGTTCATCGACAAGGAACGGTATCTTATTTTGCCTAACACCAGTGGGGCGATCAATGCGGAAGAAGCGGTGCGTCTCGCTCGTCTTGCGGCCGCAGCCGGCTTGCCCAAATGGGTGAAACTCGAAATCCATCCGGACCCCACGTATTTGCTGCCCGATCCGATAGAGACGTTCAAAGCTGCCGAGATTTTGGTCAAGGAGGGGTTTGTCGTGTTGCCCTATATCAATGCCGATCCCGTGTTGGCCAAACGCCTGCAGGAAGTCGGAGTGGCCGCCGTGATGCCGCTTGGGGCACCGATTGGATCAAACCGTGGGCTCGCGACACGCGACCAGATTCGCATCATCGTCGAACAAGCGACCGTGCCGGTGGTGGTGGATGCCGGGCTAGGGGCCCCGAGCCACGCGGCGGAAGCCATGGAGCTGGGAGCCGATGCGGTGTTGGTCAACACGGCCATCGCCATAGCGAGCGATTGCGCCCGCATGGCCGTGGCCTTCCAATGGGCGGTGCGTGCCGGGCGCGAAGCCTATGAACTTGGCCTGCCGGAGCCCTGCTCACACGCGAATGCGACCAGCCCGCTCACCAGTTTTCTGAGTTGAAGGGATTTCAATCCTGTTCCACGGCCACATCCGGGATGTGTGTGAAACTGATCCGCATCGGGGCGTCCTCGCGGCTTTCCTGGACGCTGCCAAAGTAAACGACGCGTCGGCCATAACGGGCGCGAAGTTGATCCAGGGTGGCGTCGAGGCGCTGATGTTTGGCGACGTCCAGGGGAGTCGTCGGGTCGGTTGGAAATAAGAGCGGCGTGTGGCCGCCGTGCTCGCAAAGACGCGTGAGCACCACCGATACCTGCAACAGCGGGCAACGCGGGTCCGGCCGACTCCGCCAAAGTTGGTCTAACAATCGCATCAGGGCCACCGTCGAGTCGGTTTCCTCAGTGCGGGCCTCGGCAGCCCATGCCGGCCCACCGAGGAACGCGAGGTTGAGCGTGAGAGAACTGGTGAGCAGGCCGTGCGAGCGGAGGCGTTCGGTGGCTTTGTGGAGCAACTTACAGAGCACCGGCCACGCGCGATCGGGCGGGCGGTTCAGCGGTGGCAGGACATGCGAGTGACTGATCGATTTACGGGCGGAAACGAGGTCGGGGATTTCATCACCGCGTAACAAGTGCCAGAGGCGATCCCCTAACACTCCGCCCCAGACGCTGCGCAGCACCGGTTTGGATGCCGCGCACAGGCATGCCACGGAATAAATGCCGGCGGCGTGGAGGCGGGTTTCCATGCTGCGGCCGATGCCCGTGAGGTCGCGCAGTCCGAGTGGGTGGAGGACATCGGGCAGCTCGTTTGAGTGAAGGAGGAAGAGCCCGTCTGGTTTGCGCATCTTGCTAGCGATTTTGGCGAGGTATTTGTTAGGGCCGGCGCCGATGCTCACTTTGATGACAGGTGAGACGTCGCGGGCGACGGTCTGTTTGATGCGCGTGGCGATGGCTTCGACGGTGGCGGCATCGCGGAGATTGTAGGGAAGCCAGGCCCACATTTCATCGATGCTCAGGACTGCTTCGACGTGGATGCAGTCTTCGACGGCGGCGACGATGCGGTGGTGGTAATGGATGTATTGGTCAGGGCGGGATTCGACGATGGCGATGCCGGGGCAGAGGATTCTAGCGTCGCTGACGCGGGTGCCAGTTTTCACGCCAAACCCCTTGGCTTCATAACTCGCGGCGATGCAACACGAACTTTCGGCCATGACGGGAGCCACGCCAACCGGGCGTCCGCGCAACGAGGGATTCAGGTGTTGTTCGACGGACGCGAAGTAGGAATCGCAATCGACAAACAAGGCGGTGAGAGGACGGTCCACGGAGAGAAGCGATGGCCCTGGAAAGCCATCGGGTCAACCAAAAAGTGTTCAAAAGAACGCCTTTTGTGGGGCAGTGCTAGGCGACCTGGGTTTCTCAGGGTGAAACAGCGAGGCGTTCAGGGGTGGAGTCGCGCTCGAAGAGAAACCCATTTTCCTTGTAGGTCTTGAGCCGAAATCGCGTGGCGGTCGAGACAACGCCTTCGAGCGAACTGAGTTTTTCGGACACAAAGCGAGCGACCTCCCGCAGGTCAGCGCCCTCAGTCATGACCATCAAATCATAGCCGCCGCTCGCAAGATAACAGGAAACCACTTGATCAAAGCGAGCGATGCGCATGGCTAATCGGTCGAAGCCGCCACCGCGCTCGGGAGTGACTTTCACCTCGATGAACGCGGAGACGGAGGTGTCACCGACGGCTTCGGGGTTGATCACGGCGTGATACCCGAGAATTGTGCCGTCGCTTTCCCAAGTGGCGACACGGCGGGCCACCGCCTCTTTGTCCGCAGAGAGAAGATCAGCGAGTTCCTGGTGCGAGAATCGTGCTTTACGCTTGAGCAATTCGAGTAGGGGATCGGTGGACATCGCGCAAAGCATCAGAAATTTTTTGAGTCATGACAACTGCGAAGCGGGCCATGGGCGACGATCTCCGCATCCCATGCTTCTGGGAGTTTCGGCGGCGGTGCCGGTCACTGTGGGTTGGGCACTCTGAGGATTTCGCGTTCCGGCTCTACTACTGGCGCGCCAGCATCGAGCCACGGATCGTAAGCCGCCCATCCTTGGCGGATAAGTTCGCGGGCCTTGTTGAAACGATCCGGGTGGTTTAACACCACCACGATCAAGCGCCGTGGGGTCGCACCTTTCGTGCCATCGGGCTTTTTGCGCACGAGCGGATCGCGCTCCATGCAGACCGAGACGCACGGGCCGGCGGCGGTGGTGGTGCCCGTTTTGACTCCGAGGATGCCTGGTTCGCCGATCAAGGCGTTGGAATTACGGATCCGATATGAGCGTTTGCCGGAGGAGCCTTGTACGCTGATTTGGCGCTCGGGTTGGCGCACGATGAAACTAAATGCGTTGCGGCGCATCGCGTAGATCGAGATGCGAGCGACATCTGCTGCGGTGGAAAACATCTTGGCCCCACTCCGCTCAATGCCGTGGGGGTTGGCGAAGCGCGTTTGCGTCATGCCGAGCGCGATGGCCAGGCGGTTCATTTCTCCGACAAATTCGCCCAATGGGTCGCCGGTCTTCCCGCGGCGGACGAGAATTTCGCGTCCGACATGGTCGGCTACGGTGAGGGCAGCCAGGTTGTCAGAGCCCAACAGAGCGGAATAGAGGGCGTCACGCATGGAAATGCGGTCGCCGGGCTGAAGGTTCATCGGGTTGGGCCCCCCGACCTGCAAGACGACCGCTGGCACCGTGATTTGGAGCGTGCCAAGATCCGCCCCTGTGGCAATCGACCAATCCACCGCCACCGCTCCGGTGGCAATCTTGGTGAGACTGGCGATCGGGCGTTTAGCCCTGGCGTTGGACGCGACGAGGACTTTTCCGGAATACGCCTCGACGACCATGATGCTTTCCTGAGCACCCAGATCGGGACAAAACACGTGAATCGCAGCAACCAACGCCAAAAGGTGGGATAACAGAAATGACTTCATGAGAAACGCGCGCGCACCATAGCCACAACGACGGGCAACTCAACCCCAATCACAAGAAGAGTCAATCGGCCACAAGACCAGTAACGGCGAAGCGTTTGTTATGGGATCCATCCGCAGAGGCGGAAGCCTTTGACGAGGAGGTAGGCGACGCCGCCTGCTGCGGGCAGGGTGAGCACCCAAGCCCAGAGGATGCGCTCGACGAGGGAGAATTTCAGGGCGTTGAAGCGTTTGGCGCAGCCGACGCCCATGATGGCGGTGGTGACGCTGTGGGTGGTGGACACCGTCATGCCGAGACTACCCGTGACGGCCAGCAGGGTGGCGGCGGTGGTTTCTGCCGCGAAGCCATGGACCGGGTGAAGTTTGACCATTTTGTGGCCGAGGGTTTTGATGATGCGCCAGCCGCCGGCCATGGTGCCAGCGGCCATGGTGAGCGAACAGGTGATCTTGATCCAGATCGGCACGTCGGGCGAAAGATCGCGCACCTTGCTGGCCGCGACACCTAACGGCGGCTTGCCGGCCCGCGGCGCGGCAGTCATTTCCTTGGTGAGAAGCTTTTCCCAGTCGGTGAACTTGGCGGCGACCATTGGGCCGAGGACAGGGATTTTGGGCAGAATCCGAGCGGCCTCGTCGGCCAGAAGCGCCTTGTGGGTCGCAGCCGCTAGGGCCGCGACTCGGCCGGCCGTGGCGTCATCCCCTATGGTCGCGTAGGCTTTTGCCGAAAGGGTCAGAAATGCCTCGCGAAATTCGCCGGGTTTCAATTGGCTGGCTTCGGATTCTAGCACCTGCGCTGCGGCGCGCGCTTCCTCTGGGGTGATCTGCGGCTTTTGCAGCGTTTTGAGGCATTGTTCCGCTGCCATCGATTTGTCCATGCGCAGAAAGCTCAAAAAGTCCGGTAGGCCGACGAAGCTGCCCGTGGCTGTGGCGGTGACGAGCGCCAGGGTGATGACGCCCATGGTTTTTTGGGCGTCGGCCAGGCCGTGAGCGAAGCCCATGAAGCTGGCGCTAACAATCTGAGCCTTGCCGAAGAAGCGGTTGACAAAATGCGGGCGGGCACTGCGCAGGATGGCGTAGAGCAGGCCCATGATGATGAAACCGCCGAAAAGCCCGATGAGAGGCGAGGTGACCATGGGGATGATCACTTTGTGGAGGACGCCCTCCATGACTACTTTGCCGTCTTTGACCTTTTCCACCGACCAGATGATGGCGTGCCAGTTGTCATGCGCACTGGCTAGGGCCGCGCCGCAGATACCGCCCACCAGAGCATGGGTTGAGCTCGATGGGAGGCCGAACCACCAGGTGATGAGGTTCCAGACGATGCCGCCTAGCAGCGCGCAGACAATCACTAAGGGTGAGATAAACTGTGAGTCCACCAGGCCAGAGGAAACCGTCTTGGCTACCGCGTGGCCGGCCAGCGCGCCAATCAGATTGGTGATGGCGGCCATGGCGATGGCCTGGCGCGGAGTGAGCACTTTGGTGCCCACGATGGTGGCAATCGAGTTGGCTGTGTCATGAAAGCCATTGATGTATTCAAAGACGAGGGCAATGAAGATGACTAAAAAGATAATCCCGAGAGTCATGGAGTGCTGGCCTCAGGAGTTTTTGAGAACGATTTGGGTCACGATGTTGCAAGTGTCGCGACAGCGGTCGATGACCTTTTCCAACAAATCGTAGAGGTCGCGCATGGCCATTGCCTTGATCGGTTCGACCGAGCCGGAATAAATCTCCTTGAGGTAGCCGAGGACCAGGTGGTCGGCTTGGCTCTCGAGTTCCTGCATGATGTCGTTTTCGGCCTTGATGTTTTCGAGTTTCGGGCTTGCCGGGAGCATATCGACCATGCGCACGACGACCGATGCGGCTTTTAGGGCGATGGCCATTTGGGGTGCAAAATCATGCGGGTTGACCAGAGGCTTCATGATTTCGAAGCGCTCACCGAATTTTTCGACGGTTTTGGGGATGCGGTAGAGGGCCTTGGAGAGAGCCTCGATATCCTCGCGTTCCAGAGCGGTAATGAACACCTTGACGAGTTCCTCGCTGATGGTTTCGGCGGTGCGTTTTTCGTTGCGCCGGGCCACAGCGAGTTCGGCTAGGGCAATGTTGCTGTTGGAGTCCTTGAGCATCCGCGCCAAGGCATCAATGCTCTGGTGGGCGGATTTGGCACTCGCCGAGAGCAATTCAAAGAAGCGATCGGATTTTCCAAAAAGTTTTGCTAGAGAGATCACGCCGGGAAGCTGGCGGGTTTTGAGAGATCCCGCAACTCCTGTCTTGTGACAATTTTGTCACCCGCGAGCATCAGGCGTCGGTGAGCGTCTGATCGTAGAAGCTGAGGTAATCGTCGGGTGAGTCGCCCTCGCGCCAGTCCATGGCACTTTTCGGGTGTTGGTTCATTTGGCCCGTGATGTTATACGGGAGCGATGGACCCCAATCGAATTGTTGGCGCATGGGCAAGATCGTGTTTTGAATGCAGTCGATGACTGGGCGAAGTTTGAATTTTGGGTTGCGCAGGAAGCCTAAGAGCAGCTCCATTGGGCAATTGCCGGCACCGCGGCCGAGGCCCATGAGGGTGGCGTCCACGCGGTCGGCTCCGAGGATGATGGCTTCCACGGTGTTGGCAAACGCGAGTTGGAGGTTGTTATGGGCGTGCATGCCGATGTGTTTGCCCGTGCCCTCGACGGCCTTGGTGTATTTGCGCACCAAGTGGTCGATTTGCTCGCGGAAGAGGTTTCCATAACTGTCAACCACCACGATCGTTCCCGCAGAGGACTTGGCACCGATTTCGAGCGCTTGGTCGATATCGGCGTCGGCCACCACCGAGATGGCCATGATGTTGAGGGTGGTTTCGTAGCCTAGGGCGGTGCAATGTTCGACCATTTCGACGGCTTCGGAGATTTGATGGACGTAACAAGCGACGCGGATCACGTCGAGCACGCTGTCCTTGGCCGCGATAATCTGGTGCTTCCAATCACACTTGCCCCCGGCGTCGGCCATGGCCGCAAGTTTCAGGCCGGTGGCTTCAAACGTATGATCGCCCACGATGCGGCGCATGTCCTGCTCTTCACAGTGGCGCCAGGCACCATACTTACTCTTGGGAAACTGCGAGGGTGAATTTTTATAGCCGATTTCCATGTAATCAACGCCGGCGGCCAGGCACGTTTGATAAACGGCGCGGACTTGTTCATCGGTGAACTGGGAATTGTTAATCAGGCCGCCGTCGCGGATCGTGCAATCGAGTACTTTCAAGGTGGGACGATAGGTTATCCAAGGTGCTTTGTCGCTCATGGGGTGCGGATTGAATCGGTCTGTGGACGTGATGGCAAGTCCGCACATTGACCGGTGGCAACACATTTGATTTAGCTCGCGGGTGTGGGTGGCGCTTGGCGGACGGATTTGACGGCGCGGGCACGGCGGGAGCGCACCGGGAGGTGGTGGGGCATGATGGCGGAGAACAAGTGGACGATGGGGTAGGCGGCCATGGCAAGCAGGACGCCCGACGAGATCATGCCCAAGATAAAGCTAGCGGCATTGAGGGTGCCGACCCCGGGTGCCTGGAAATGGACGTTGGTGAGAAACTCGGGCATGGGCACTCCGAGGGTGTCGCGCATCCATTGGCCGAGACGGAATTGGCCGAAGAGGATGGCCGGAGTGGTGAACGGGTTAGAAAGCCAGGTGGCGGCCACCGCAAACGGGATATTGCCGCGCAGGCGCATCGTGCAGATGGCGGCGGGCAAAGTCTGAAAGGGGATTAACATGATGGAAAAGAACAACCCGACGGCGAGGCCGGAGGCGACCGTATCGCGGCAGGGCACCCAGAGGCTGCGGTCAAAAAGCGGGTTTGTCAGGGTTCGCCACCACAAGCGGTGGCGCAGTCGCCGGTGACGCAGGGTTTTAAAGGTCTGTCGGACCATTCTGAGATAACGTTTTTTCATATCCGAGGGCGAACCCGCGCGCAACATCCATCGCCACGGTCGGACAAGCAACCGCAAATCGCCGCAATTGCCCTTGCCGGGGAGCAGGCGGGTTTGCAGAGTGCGCGCGCAATCATGGAACTCTGGCAAGCATTCATCCTTGGCGTGATCGAAGGGATCACCGAATACCTCCCGGTCAGCTCGACGGGCCATTTGTTAGTCGCTCAGCACCTCATGGGGATTGACGCGGGCAGCCACGCAGCGAAAGCCGCGGCGGACACGTTTGCCATTTGCATTCAAGGCGGAGCTATCCTCGCCGTGCTCGGGTTATACTATCGGCGCGTCCTGCAAATGATGCGTGGGGTGTGTGGCCAGGATGCCGATGGCTTGAAGCTTGCCATCTCCATCGTGGTGGGCTTTTTGCCAGCCGCTGTGATCGGCCTGCTCTGCAACGATTGGATCGAGGCAAAACTTTTTGGGTTTTGGCCTATCATTTTTGCTTGGGTCGTCGGTGGTGTCCTGATCTTGGTGGCCGCGCGGTGGCGGCGCGGCAATCCGCCTAAAAACGGCGGCAGGGACTTATTGGAGCTCTCGTGGAAAATGGCCCTGGTCATCGGGCTGTTGCAGTGTGTGGCGATGTGGCCCGGGACAAGCCGCAGTCTGATGACGATTGTGGGTGGGTTGTTAGTTGGGTTGTCGCTGCCGGCTGCTGTCGAGTATTCGTTTTTATTAGGGGTGCTGACGCTCACGGCGGCCACCGTGAAGAAGGGTGTGTGGAAGGTTCACGGATTGGATGCCTCGGTGGATGTCTGGTTTGGCGGGGCGAAGTTGATGTGGCAAACCTATGGCCCGCTGCCCATGGTCGTGGGGGTGGTGGCGGCGACGGTTTCTGCGGCCCTCGCCGTGAAATGGCTCGTGAGTTACCTGCAAAGCCACGGGCTTTCGCTCTTCGGGTGGTATCGCATTGCCCTAGGAGTTGGGCTTGGGTTGCTGGTGGCGGCCGGGGTTTTCAACGCGTGAGCGCCTCGCATTAACAAAGTCTGGCCATATCCTTGACGGCCTGCCCCCACAGAAAAAATAGACCGCGTTTCGAATAGCGGAAATAGCCGTCGCCGGTGAGGCTGATGATGCCTGTGGACAGGTTGTGATCGACTTGCAGGCGCATTTCTCGCTCGATGGCATCTGGGATGTCCTCCGGGTCGGGCATGCGGAGGTGGTGGGGAGGAACGTTGACGCGCGTGAGGTATTGCCGGTGGTCACGCAGGATTTGGTGGAAGCAATGGCATTCGCACGGGACGTGGTTCCATCGCACGTGGGGCGGGTTGTGCAGGGTGGTGGAAAACGGAAAATTCGTGGTGCGCCAGATTTTTCCTTCGGAGTCGTGAGAGGTGATGGTGATGAAGGCGAAGGCGACCTCGCTTTGTTCGCAGAGGCACACGGCAGCCACGGCGCGTTCTTCGGGGTGCCAGAAGAGGCGGAAGAATTGGTGCATGCCGTCCCATTCCCATCCGCAATCCGAGACATGCTCGAAGCCGGCGGCTTCCATCGCGGCACAGGCTTCTTGGGCGTTGGGGAAGAATTTCGGGTGGGGGATGGCGGCGTGGCTCAGACGGTTGTCGAGGGGCAGGCGCATGCGTCGGATGCGCGTGAGTAATTCGATCCATGGCAGGAACAACCAGATGCCCACGCCGGCCAATCCGCCGATGTGGCTGTGGGTGAGGAATGAGCAGAGGGAGAAACTGGCACCGAGAAAGGTGAGAGCCCCGAGTTTGCGCACGATCGAGTTGCGAGCACTGCGCAGGGCCAGGGCGAGGACGATCAAACCGATGACGATCAGTGATTCACGCATGGAACGGGCCGGGCAATGGGTTTCGGGTGAGCATCTAAAACGCATTCCATGGATCGCGGGACTGCGCAAGCGCTGGTTTCAGCATTGGTTTGAGATGAACGGCGGGTCATGGCGCGGAATAGGGCACGCGTCGTTGGAATCATGACGCATTTATGGCAAACGCGGGACTGCCCTATCCGTGGGGGAGAGGATTAAATCCCAGCGTTAGGGCACGCCGCATCGCAGCCCTAGAGATTTTTCGGAGTTTGGGTTTTTCTCCGAGAAGAAGTGGGGTCGCCGACATTTGCTCGGCGGCCTCACCATTTTTTTTAATGATCCGTCACCGCGTCCCAGTCAGATAAAATCACCGCTCGACTCGGGCGCTTCGGCGTCAGCCCCCATCGCCACAGGCGGCGGCCCATGATGAGCCCAAGAACAAAAATGTTTGGGCGTCATTGACCAGAACGTCATTTCTGACGCTCGCGAATCAAAACGTTTTGGAAAAATCGCGCTATCTTCTCGCCAAACTTCGTTCATTTCGAGTAATGAATTTTGCGGTGGTGAAGCGATGCACCTCACATAAACATGAGCGCGAGGGGAAAAAATGATCACGATAGAGCGACGGGTGTGGTCGCCGGTTTCGGTGTGGCCGGATGGATGATGCGGCTCAGGTGGGTGAGCGTCACCTTGGCCGTCGCGCTGACCACCGCCGTGGCGGAGCCGCCCGTGACCCAACCAGCGGATTTGTCGTCAGCGGAGCGAGCCGAAGTGGCCAAGGGGTTTTTGAGCCTGTTGAGCGAACCTGAGCGGGCGTGGTTGCGCGAGCATCCAGTGATTCGTGTGGCGCAAGACCCAAGTTGGGCACCCATTGAATTTGCTGATGCGCACGGGACGCCATCGGGCATGACCTCTGATTACCTGAACCTCATTGAAGAGCGGTTAGGCATGAAGTTTGAGCGGGTGACCCACTTGAGTTGGCAAGAAGCCTATGCGCGCATGAAGCGCTGGGAAATCGACATGACGACCACGGTGAGCGTGTCGCCAGAACGCAGGGAATTCTGGGCGTTTACCAAGACTTACATGACCATGCCCATTGTGGTCGTTACCCGTACCGACGTTCCCTATGTGGCGGATTTGCGTGAACTTGCAGGCAAGAAGGTGGTCGTGGTGGATGGCTACATCGCCAGTGATTCCATCGCCAGAGACTATCCCGAGATCCCACTCGTCCGGGTTAAGACGACAGCCGAGGCATTGGCGCTACTTGAACACGGCGAGGCCTTTGCCTGCGTCGAAAATATGCTTGTCGTCGGTCATTACCTAGCCCAACAGCAAAATACCAATCTGAAAATCTCGGGGAATACGCCATATCATAACGCGCAATGCATGGCGGTGCGCAAAGATTGGGGAATGCTGGCGGGTATTCTGGACAAGGCCCTGGATTCGATTTCGCTCTCTGAGCGCAGTGTGATTTACCGCAAGTGGATGCCCATCCAATACACCTATCCGTTTGATTACACCCGGTTTTGGCCGATAGCGGCCATCATCGCGGTGGTTTTGCTGGGGTTGCTGACGCGGAATTGGAAGTTGGCGGGGGAAATCAAGCGGCGTCAACAGGCGGAGGAATCGTTGCATCGGACCAACCGCGCCCTGCGCATGATCAGCGGGTGCAATCAGGCATTGATGCTCGCCGTCACCGAAGTGGATTTGCTGCAAGCCATTTGCCGCATCGCTGTTGAGTTAGGCGGCTTCCGCATGGCCTGGGTTGGCTTCGCAGACCAGAATGACGCGCTGTCGTTTCGCCCCGTCGCTCAAGCTGGCTTCGAGGACGGTTACCTCGCCACGGTAACCACGACATGGGCTGATGGCGATCAGGGGAGAGGCCCCGCAGGTGTGGCCATCCGCACCGGCCAACCGGTTATCGCGAGCGATATTCTCACCGATTCCAACTACGGGGCGTGGCGAGACGCGGCCATTCAGCGCGGCTACGCGTCGTCGGCCACCCTTCCGTTGATTTGCGACGATCACACGTTCGGAGCCTTGATGGTTTATGCCGCCGAACGCGACGCCTTCAATGCCGAGGAACTCAGACTGCTGACCGAGTTGGCCGACGATCTGGCCTTTGGCATCACCGCGCTGCGCGCCTCCGAGAAACGCAAACTGGCCGAGGCGCAATTGGTGAAATTAAATGCAGACCTGACGCGCTTCAACCGGCTGAGCGAGGGGCGTGAATTGCGTTCCATTGAACTCAAAAAACATGTCAACGAGATGGCCGCGCTGCTCGGCCAACCTCGACCTTATCCGTTAGCCTTTTTGAATGCGGCGGAGGCGGAGATGGTTCGCACCACGGCGACGCCCAGTCGCTCGGAATCAGCCGCCACCAGTCAGCCGATGGGAACCGACAGCCGACAAACCCACACCACTGCAACCTCGAAAGAAAAACTCTCATGATGGAGAGCAAAACACACCTGATTCGCCAACTGCGCCAAGAACTGGAAGAAACTCAGCGAAGTCTAGCAGAAGCCAATGCCTCTCTGCGACTCGACCGGAACCGTCTCCAGTTGGGAGATCCATCGTTGGCATCCCCGGTGGACCCAGGCGTCAGCGTGGAAAAAAATCGCATCAGCACATTGCGTCGCATGGCCGATTTGGAGGCGCACGTCACGGAACGCACCAGCGATCTGTACGCGTCACGCCTCGCCGCCCTCAATATGATGGAGGAGGCCGTCGAGGGACGCAAAGCTGTCGAGGCCGCTAACCGCGAGCTAGTGCTAGAAATTGCCGCACGTAAGCAGGCCGAGGCGTCGATCCAACTGGCTCTATCAGAAAAAACCGTGCTGCTTAACGAGGTTCACCACCGGGTCAAAAACAATTTGGCCATCATGGGGAGCCTCATCAATATGCAATCGCGCCAAACCCGCCATCCCGATGTCTTGGCGGCCCTGGATGACACGAAAGCCCGGTTGTTTTCCATATCGCTGCTCCATGAGATACTCTATCGCTCGGGGCGCATGGACCGTGTGGAAATCACGAGCTACATCGGGCAACTTTGCGCTCACCTCGCGGAGTCTCTCGGCATGTTGGCCCGAGGTATTCACATTCAGAGTCGCTGGGCGGCTCCGCTGACCCTTGCCATTGATCAAGCGGTGCCGTGCGGATTGATGGTGAGCGAACTTGTCACCAACGCTATTGAGCACGCGTTTTCCGATGGGCGACATGGCAAGGTGATCGTTGAACTCGAACACCCGACCCCGGATAGCATCATCCTCCGCGTCAGCGATAATGGCTTAGGCATCCCCGATGACTTCAAAATCGATCAGCTAAGCAGCGTGGGATTGTCATTGGTCAATTCGCTAACCCAACAACTCTCGGGCTCGCTCGACATCAAAAGCGATCACGGAACTCAGGTCGAAATCCGCTTTCCACTCGAACCCCCCATCCTCCCATGACCCCTCATTCCTTATTGATCGTTGAAGATGAAATCATCCTCGCCAAGGACTTGGAATGTCGGCTCAAAGAACTAGGATACCAAGTGGTAGGTATCGTTAGCACTGGGCTTGCGTCCATTGCTGCGGCAGAGCAGTTATCGCCCGACTTGATACTCATGGACATTCGGTTGGCAGGGAAAATGGATGGGATAGATGCGGCGTTGGAGATATGCAAAAACCACGACGTTCCGGTGATTTTTCTCAGTGCGTATGCAGACGAGCAAACGCGGCAACGGGCAGAGGCGATCAAGCCGCGTGGGTTTCTCTCAAAACTCACGCCCGACCATCATTTGCAAACGGCCATTGAGGCGGCGTTGACCGGGCATTCGTCCGTAGCGTGATTTCTTGCTTTTATTGAGGTGATGCTCGATGGCAGTGGTTTTTGACGCGTTTTGTGGGGGTTTCTATCTGTTTTGGCGTGCGACATGGTGCATTGTGAGAATTGTGGGTTGCGGGTGAGGGGGTGGCATGGCATGGCTTGTCCATGAAGGTTGTCACCACGGGCGCAGAGTTCAGAGAGTTATGGCAGCAATCGCCCGGGGCGGGGACTCCGCGGGTATTGGTGCCCACGATGGGGGCGCTGCATGCCGGTCACCTAGAACTCATCAAACTGGCACGCGCGGCAGCCGGACCATCCGGCACGGTGGTGGTTTCCATCTTTGTCAATCCCATCCAATTTGACCGGGCTGCCGATCTGGACGCATACCCGCGCCCGCTCGAGTGCGATTTAGCCCAGTGCCAGAGTGCTGGGGTGGACGTGGTTTTTGCGCCTCACGAGGCGACTATGTATTTTGCAGACCGCTCGGTATGCGTGAGCGAGTCGCTTTTGGCGCGCGGGCTATGCGGGGGGACACGTCCAGGACATTTCGATGGCGTCTGCACGGTGGTGCTGAAATTGTTTCTTCTGAGCGGTTGTCATGCGGCGGTTTTTGGGGAAAAAGATTTCCAACAGTTAGCTGTTATTCGGCGCATGGTCAGAGATTTAGATGTGCCCGTCGAGATCCTCGAATGTCCGACGTTGCGCGAGGCCGACGGGCTGGCGATGTCCTCGCGCAATGCCCGCCTCACAGCCGCACAGCGCGCCGACGCCCCGCTCCTTCATCGTTCGCTGAGCCATGCGGCTCGCTTGCTGACCGTCGAGACCATTCTTGCCGCCGCGCGTGAGGGCATCTCTGGTTCGCCGCTGGCTCGCATCGATTACCTCTCATTGGTCGATGCGGAAACGTTGCAACCCATCACCGCTCTCACACGCCCAGCGGTGCTCGCTGCGGCCGTGTTCTTCGGCGATGTGCGGCTCATCGATCACGTGGCCGTGGCCGTGGCCTCACCGGCTCCGGAAATCAGCATCCCATGCGCCGAAACCTCACCGTCGATGTGCCAAATCCGCTGATGTCGCGCTTCACGGGAGGCTCGCTATGCCTGCACAACCCCCGCTTCGGGCTTGTTCAACCATGGGTGCAGTCGATATCGCCGCTACGCTCCGATTTAGCTACACCCTTTATTTTTAGCTGGGAGGGATTATCTAGAAGGTGTCGGCCATTGCTTCACGAATCTGCTCCATTACCATTCCATGGAATATTCGGACCTG
>JBDLWH010000354.1:0-4253 GCA_039804325.1 Verrucomicrobiota bacterium | reverse complement strand
TTTCTTGGGCGCTGGTGAGAGCCCGCTCAAGGGCGGCGCGGGACCGGGCAAGACCTTTGAGATCGGCCAAGCAATCCTCAACTTCACGCAATGCCACTAACAACGAGTTGCGGTAAGCGGCGAGCGCCTCGTCGCGACGACTCAGGGCAGCCTGATAGTTCGCCTTGTTCGCCCCACCATCGATGATGGGGGCCGCGACGCCAGCGCCCAAGAAACCCTGCGCCTCTCCCAAGAACGCTACGATAAGGGCTTGAGCAGTTACCTCGAAGTCGTCGAGGCCGATCGCACGGTGCTGCGCGTCCAACTGGTTTTGGCCCAGACTGACGCCCAGCAGCGCATCACGCTTGCGGCGCTGGCCAAAGCGCTTGGCGGTGGTTGGAGCGGGAAATAACCTGCGGGTTTCAGATCATTCCGAGTTTCATTTTCCCTTCTTCGGAGATCATTTCCTGATTCCAGACCGGGTCCCAAACGAGTTCCACCTTGGCCTCATCGATGCCCTCAAGCATCATGATTCGCGCCTGAGCGTCGGCCGCAATCACCGGGCCCATGCCACAGCCGGGTGCCGTGAGGGTCATTTTCACCGTGACACAGGTTTGGCCATCGGCCTCTTCCATGAGGCAATCGTAAACGAGTCCGAGGTTGACGATATCCACGGGGATTTCGGGATCATAGACGCCCTTGAGCTGTTTCCACACTTGTTCCTGGAGCGTGGCATCCTCATCCGGTGTGAACACTGCGAGTGGCTGAAACTCCATGCCGACGGGGAGGCCCAAGGCGTCGGCGTCCTGTGAGGAAATGCGAGCCAGCCCTTGGGTGGTGGCGACAGTGTAGGTGCCACCGAGCCGTTGCGTGATCCAAACCGCCGTGCCCATGGGCAGCGACAGGGTGTCGCCGCTGGGAATCTGGATAGCGGTCACTTCGCGCCTGAGCATGATTTCTTGATGCATGGGCGGAGTTAAAACCAGCCTAGCGCCCACGGCAAGGGGTGAGTGCCCAGAAAATAGACAAACCGGGTCTTGATTTGCCGAAATGTCGGGCGCGCTCCGCATAATGGTTGCACCCACACGGGCTTTTCAGATTAAGTCTATCCATCATGATGGAAACTGATTTGAGTCCCATTCACTCGTTGCCCTGTGGGCTTTGTGAAGACCCGACTCGCGAAGCCACCGTTCTCATTGGGCGCATGGCCAAAGCCGAGATTGCCGCACTCACTGATTTGTATGGCATGTGGAGTCCGGTGTTTCTCGGGGTGGCATGCCGGATGCTTGGTGACCGTCGGGACGCCGAGGATGTGGTGCAAGACACATTTGAGCGCCTTTGGCGTGAGGCTGCGCAATACGATGCGCATCAGGTGCCGCCCTTTGTGTGGGGTTTTTCGGTATTGCGTGGGCAGTGCGTGGATAGGCTTCGTGCCCGGGGGCACCCCAAACGAGAGTCGCCACGCGAGCCCTCACTGAGCTCGCCGGTTTCACCCGAAAGGTCAGAAACCCCACGTGTGATGGCCATGGATGACTTCCGGCGCGTCCGATGCGCCTTGGACCAACTCCCACCCGATGAACGCAGCAGTTTGGAAGTCGCCGTTTTTCTTGGGTTTTCGCCCAATGACGCCACTGACCACCCAGGATCGTCCACGGCCATCACCAAAAACCGCCTGCGCCAGGCGCTGAAAAAAGTCCGCAACCAACTCTCACGCTATGAACTTTGACCCGTACGATAGCGCCGCCTGGCGATCGTTTAATATGCTCGATGACGAGGAATCGGCCGTCTTCGACGAGGCCATGCACCATGATCCGGTGCTGCGCAGCGCCTCGCGTGAAATGGAGCGCCTCTCAGCGGCCATCGCCGCGGCCACTGCCGTGCCCATCGATCCCAAACCCGGTCAACTCGAACGATTGCATGCGCGGCTTGGCTTCAGGCCGGCGCATCCTCCGTACTTTTGGCTAGGCATCTCGGGTTGGGCGACAGCCAGCGTGCTGGCCGTATTTCTCATTCTTCATCTCACGGGCATCATCGATGCGCAGCGATCGGAACCCTCGACCACCGCCCAGCTTGCCACCGAGCCGAACGCCACGCCTACTCATGGAGAACTCGCTCCCATCCTTCCAAGCACCGCCCTCACTGGAGATGGCACCCCCGCCAAATCCACCACCAAAGTGGAAACCAAACGCCTCAACCAGGAAATCGAAGTCTTGCGCGACAACCTGGAAAAATTTCAGCACCGAGACCGGGTGCTTTTTGAGGTGGTCCCAGGCATGGCGTTGCCCATCGTGATGAGCATGAATCCCCCTGGCGTGCCACTCGAAGACTCTGCCACCCAAGTGAAAAACGAAGGGCATTCACCGCTCACCGCGTTGCTCGGCAATGTGCTCACCGAACTCACGGGTGCCCCCGCTGCGACCAGTCCGACCATCGTGCGCTCGGCCGGGGCCGATGCGCTGCCGAATCACCCGACGGCCATTCCTGTTTACGATGCGGCACGCGATGTCGGCACCCTAGTCGTTAGTCAACTCCCACCGGCCGACGTTGGTGACGTCTATAATCTCTGGGTGACCACTCAGGCGGGCGGCACCCCTATCTATGTCGGAACTCTGCCCGAAAGCAGTTCCCAAGGCACCGATTCCTTCGACTTCAGCCTCGGATCGACCATGGTGCTTCCCTCGGGATTCATCCTTACCATCGACCCGCAAGACGCCCCCGCTGCGCCCACCTCAGCCAATACCGTTCTGCAAGGGCCTCCCATGCCCACCCGTTGAAAAATCAACCTCGACCCTAGCTGGGCACGGGGTGAAGTCCTGCCTCTCCTCATCACACGCGCTCATATCGGAGGTTGTCAGAACCCGGGGGCTCCCTATACTCTCCTTCACTCCAATCTTATGTGGACTTTTTTTACCCAAAACTGGCGCTACGGCATTGAGATTCTGTTTCTTGCGACTTGCATCTATCAGATATATCGCGCCTTCCAAGCCACACGCGGCGCGCAAATCCTCGTTGGCCTTGGTACCTTGCTCGTTGCGCTCACCCTCGTCTCCACTCTTTTTAAATTCGAGGTCATCAGTTGGATCATCAAAAGCGCCGCCACCATCCTGGCTTTCGCCCTCATCGTCATCTTCCAACCCGAACTACGCACCGGCCTGGCACGCCTCGGGAGTAACCGGCTATTCTCGTTCTATAGCAGTCGGCGCCTCGATTTTTTGGAACGTTTTGCCGATGCGGTTATCAATCTCTCCAAAAAGCGCATCGGGGCGCTTTTTGCTATTCAACGAGATGTGAGCCTCAAAGAGCAACTCGACACGGGGGTGGCCCTGGATGCGCGCTTCTCGCCGGAACTGGCCATGGCGGTGTTCTATCCGAAAGCCCCGCTCCATGACGGTGGCATGATCATCGCCGATGATAGGGTGGCCGGTGCCGCCTGCGTCTTTCCCGTCACCGAACGCGAAATGAAGGATCGATCGACGGGCCTGCGCCATCGCGCCGCCATTGGCATCACCGAACGCACCGACGCCATCTGCGTGGTGGTCAGCGAGGAAACCGGTGCTATTTCTATCTGTGAGAACGGCGCCCTTCACCGCAATCTCACGGAAAAACAATTTCGCGAGAAAATCGCTGATATTTTTCTATCGAGCAAGACGACCCATGAAACTTCAGCTAACGAAAAACCGGATCGCCAAGATTCTCTCGCTCCTGCTAGCGATCGCAATTTGGTTTCTCATTAAACACCACCTCGATGAAAGCGCCAGGTTGTTTGACCCGCCGCCGCCGCGGGCCATCCCTGTGCGTCAAAAATGAGGGCTGAAATCTCGTAAAATAGCAATTTACCTGTTTCTCTGGTGTGAAAGTCTGAGTCATCCCGAGACGAGTAAGGAGCAAGTGGGCGGAGGCAACTGCGTCGTCGTGAGACGGGGTTATTGAACCTGTCCCTCATCTCTCCCTCAAAAGAACCAGATGCAGCCATGTGCCTCCACTTGGTGCCTCCACTGGCCATTCTCTGAAAACAAAAAAGCCGTAATCCATTGAGGATCAAGGCTTTTATTGGTTGCGGGAGTAGGATTTGAACCTACGACCTTCAGGTTATGAGCCTGACGAGCTACCTGGCTGCTCCATCCCGCGATTGGAACCATGCGCCTTGCGGCGCGGGGCGCAAGAGTTATGCGAGAGGAGCGGCGGAGGCAAGGGAAATTTTCATGATGACGAAAATGATTGTGGATCAGAGCCCTTGCCAGCCGAGTTTTTGCCGCAGGGCGAGGTAAAACGAT
>JBDLWH010000353.1:0-2524 GCA_039804325.1 Verrucomicrobiota bacterium | reverse complement strand
CGCAAACTGAGAGGCGCGGCCAGCGCGCTTGCCGGGCAGATTTGGTCTGCCAGGGATTTGCGGAAGGAGATGGGGTGACCAGCAGGCAGTTAGGTTGTCCGGGGTTTTGTGAGTCGCGCGTGATGACACCATCGCAGCATTTGACACATCATGCGGCACGAATGCGGTGCTATTCGTGCGCCTTGCGCTTGCGCCATCCGTCTCGTGCCACAGCGAGCCGACGGGGGAGCATGTGCCGCTGAACTTCCTGCGCAACGAAGCCCATTGGCCTATCACCGCCGCATGTGGGATCACCCGTACCCCGTCATCACGCAAATCGGTTCACGCTCGCCACAAAGAATCCCTTGCGGGACTGGGCCTGGCCGACCATACATCGGCTGTCGATTTGTCCATGGATCCCGCTGAATTTCGCATGAGAACCCGCTTCGTGGTGAAGTTGGGCTGTGCCTTGCATGAATGCGGCACCACCAGTCAGCGCGTCGAGCGACATCTCATGAATGTCACGCACATGCTCGGCCTCAATGGCAGCGTGATGATCAGCCCGACGACCTTCACGTGTGCGTTCTGGGAAGATGACGAACTCGACCAGTTCATCCACATCGAGCGGGTAGAACCAGCGGAAATCAACCTCGGCCGACTTTGGAAAATCGACTGTCTAGTGGAAAGCATGGCCGACAAGAGCATCAGTTTCAGCGAGGGGATAGAGCAATTGGAACGAGCCAGCACTGCACCATGGAACTATTCGTATGCGGCCAATGCGATATCGTGGGCGCTCATCGGTGGCTCGTTCGCCGCGTTGCTATCTGCGAATGCGCAGGACTGTATTGCCGCCACCTTGCTTTCATCGATCTTTTTTTTCATCACCGATTGGGGTTTGCGTCACGTCAGTTGGAAACCGGTGGTCACCATCCTCGCGCCTTTTGTTTCCGGCGTGCTCGCCAGTGCACTCTCGGCGCTTGGCATCGACATCAACGTGCCCTTTGTCATTCTCTCGTCTATTATCGTCTTTATTCCCGGACTCGCCCTAACATTAGCTCTCACAGAGATCTCAGCGGGGCATTTGATTTCCGGCACATCCCGGTTGGTGGATGCGGCGATGTTGTTATTGAAGTTGTTTTTCGGCGTCATCAGCGGAATGGCGGTGGCTAATTTTCTCTTCCGTGTGCATGGCGATGTTACTGTGCACCTGCCGCCATTGCCGGATTGGAAAACGTGGCCCGCAGTGGCCGGGTTGTCGTTAGGTCTTGGTGTCGCCTTTAATATTCCGCAGTGCAAAATATGGTGGGGGCTTCTATCATCTGCTCTTGCGTTTGGTGTCGCGAGTGTAGGGGCGGCGTGGTTTGGCATGTATGCCGGAATGTTCATCGGCTCGCTGGCCGTCGGGCTTTTCAGCAATGCATACTCGAGGGTCACCCGCGGGAGTAGTTCGATTTTAATGACGCAGGGTATTTTGTTGTTAGTTCCTGGTAGTAAGACCTATATGATTCTCAACCACTGGGTTTCAGGCGAAAACATCCTTCCCGGGGCCACCAGCGGCAATCAGGCGTTGATGGTTTTTGTGGCTCTAGTGGCAGGGTTGCTGTTTTCTAGCGCGCTGTTACCGACCCAAAAGAGTCTTTGAAAGCGGCTGAGCCACGGCGGCGGCATGGTGAGATATGCACCGAGCCTAGCGGTATTTTTGTGGTGATTGTTATTAAATGGGCAGGAAAAATCGAGTGATGGTTCTGTGAGTGGCATTAGATTGTGGTGGTGGGGCTCAGACCTTGGCCGTAGGTGTTTTGTGGTTATTGCTGCTCGACGGGCGGCGAGGACGGCATAGGTTGTCGCGCATGACTGCCGCCGCTGCCGGATTTGCGATGCCACCCGAGTGGGGTCCACAGGATGCCGTTTGGCTATCGTGGCCCGTGGACGATGTTCGCCACTGGGGTGGAGGGAAACGTGCCTTGATGTGGGGGAAGTTTGCGGAAATAGCAGCGGCCATCACGCGTCACGAGGTGGTAAGAATTAACGCGCCAGGATGCGATCATGCGGCCATTCGAGCCGCATGCAACCGTGCCAAAGCGGTGCCAGAGCGAGTGGAACTCTTTGATCACGAGCATAACGACGTTTGGTGTCGCGATCACGGGCCAATTTTCGTGAAACATGCCACCACCGGCGAGGTGGCCGTGACGGATTGGGGATTCAATGCTTGGGGCGGAAAATTTCCGCCTTGGGATTTAGATGATGGCATCCCGGAGCGCATCGCAGCGGTTTTGGGCCAGCAGGTTTTCAAGGGAGGGATGATATTGGAGGGTGGCGCGATTGAAATCAATGGAGCAGGGCAATTGCTCACGACAGAAGCGGTGTTGCTTCATCCCAACAGGAATCCGCACCTGGATCGCATGGAAATAGAACGGCTGTTGTGTGAGGGGCTAGGGGTCACGGAAATCCTTTGGCTTTCACAAGGGATCGTGGGCGACGACACCGACGGTCACATCGACGATTTGGCACGTTTCGTTGATGCCCGTACCATCGTCGCGTGTGT
>JBDLWH010000352.1:0-4068 GCA_039804325.1 Verrucomicrobiota bacterium | reverse complement strand
AGTGCGCAAGCTGCAGGTACGGGCCGATGCTTTCGAGGGTGCGGCTGTCGAGGTTGGGCATGTTCACCGCATTGCGGATCTCGCCAGTCAGCAGGTAGTCTCTGACCTGATAAGCCACTTCGATGCCCACATTTTCTTGGGCCTCTGCCGTCGAGGCTCCCAGATGCGGCGTAAACACACATTTTTTCGCGCTAAACAACGGGGAGTTTGCGGGCGGCGGCTCGGTTTCATAAACATCCAAGGCGAGACCGGCGAGATGCCCGGATTCCAACAACTCCTGCGCGGCGGCCTCATCGACCAAGCCGCCACGGGCGCAATTGACCACCAACGCACCAGGATTCATCAGCCGTAATCGCGGGCCGTTGAGGAGATGCCGGGTGTCGGGCGTGAGTGGAATGTGTAAGGTCACGACGTCCGCCCCGGTGAGCGCCTCCTCAGCGCTTTGGGCAAGATCCACTTTGAGCGATTGGGCGCGAGCGGCTGTGAGAAATGGATCGTAGGCCGTGACGCTCAGGCCAAACGCTTGGGCGCGTTTGGCAAACTCGGTGCCGATGCGGCCCATGCCGAAGATGGCGAGGCGTTTGCCGTGGAGTTCCACGCCCTCGAAGGACTTGCGGTCCCACTTGCCTGCTATCATCGAGGCGTGGGCTTGCGGGATGTTCCGGGCCAATGAGAGCATCAAGGTGAACGCGTGTTCGGCGGTGGAAACCGTGTTGCCGCTTGGCGTATTCATCACCACCACCCCGTGCGCGGTGGCTGCGCTGCGATCGATGTTGTCCACCCCGACGCCCGCTCTCCCTATCACCTTGAGATTGCCCGCCGCGGCAAACACCTCAGGCGTCACTTTCGTTTGTGATCGCACCACGAGGCCATGATAGTCCCCGATGATTTTGAGCAGTTCCTCAGGGTTGAGCCCGGTGTTGACGTCCACCTCGATCCCGGGGGCGTTGCGCAGGGCCTCTACGCCTTTTTCCGAAATCGGATCCGAAACCAAAACTCGATAGGTTGTCATAGCCGTGGAATCTAACGCGCCATGATGGGTCTGACAAGATTTACATCACCAATGAGCGACGTAAGCCACCTGCGCCAAAAGACTTTCCATGCGGAAACCAGTGATTATGCTTCGGTTCTGCGAAGAAAGTGGCTCGATGCCCGGCGAGCGTGTCTCGCCCAATGGCCGTTTTCTTTCCATCCCCGTCATTCGTACCCGCTCATCGTTCCTATTTCCCATGTTCTACCTCACCACCGCCATCGATTACACCAACGGCTCGCCCCACATCGGCCACGCCTACGAAAAGGTGCTCGCCGACGTCATCACCCGCTACCGCCGCCTGCGCGGTGACGAGGCATACTTTCTCACGGGCGTCGACCAACACGGGCAAAAAGTCCAACAAACTGCGGAGAAGCAAGGCGTGACACCAGAAGTCTTCGTCGAGCGCACCACCGAAAAGTTTCTCGCCCTCTGGGAGAAACTCGGCGTCCACTACGATGGCTGGGCGGCCACCACCGATACGCGCCACAAGCAATGCGTGCAGGCCATCCTCACCACACTCATGGAGCAGGGCCAACTCTACCAACATGCCCACTCCGGCCACTACTCGGTACGCCAAGAACAATTTCTTTCAGACCGCGATCGCGACGCCTCCGGCCAGTTCGGCCCGGAGTGGGGCGAGGTGGTCGTCATCGAGGAGGATAATTGGTATTTCAAACTCAGCGAGCATACCGAGTGGCTCAAAAGTTATCTGGAGACCACGCCCGATGCGGTGCTCCCCGGGTTCCGTAAGTCCGAATTGCTCAACGCTCTGGAACGCAACTCAGGCATCGACCTGTGCATCTCGCGCCCGAAAGAACGCCTCCACTGGGGGATCGAACTGCCATTTGCTCCCGACTATGTGACCTACGTCTGGTTCGACGCTTTGATCAATTATGTCTCGTTCGCCGGCTACCTCGCACCACCCGATGCCGCCCTACCCGATTTTACCCGCCTCTGGACCGCCGACGAACGCCCAGTGCATATCATTGGCAAGGACATCCTCGTGCCCGCTCACGGCATCTACTGGCTGTGTATGCTCCACGCCATGGGGTTTTCTAACGACTTGATGCCCCGCCTGCTGGTCCACGGGTGGTGGAATATCCGCGGCGAAAAAATGAGTAAATCCACCGGAAATAGCGTCGATCCCAACGATCTGGCCGACCAGTTCGGAGTGGAAGCCCTGCGCTATTACCTAGTGCGCGACATTACCACGGGTAAGGACTCCGACTTTGATGGCGCGCGCCTCATCATGCTCTATAACACCGAACTGGCCAACGAACTGGGCAACCTCTGCAATCGCGCTCTCAACATGAGCCAGCGTTTCACCGGGGGCGTGCTCCAATGCGGCGGAGCCTTCACCGAAGACGACCTGGCACTCCAATCGTCTCTCGCTCAATGTTCTGCGGCTTACCGCGCGGCCATGGATGATTTCGATGTCTCAAAAGCGTTAGAAGCTCTCAACCGCCACGTCGTCCACTGCAACGGCTATGCCGAACGCATGAAACCCTGGGAACTCAACAAAAACCCGGAGCAAAAAGGTCGGCTGGCCACCGTGCTCTATCATCTGGCGGAAAGCGTGGCCCATGCCGCTATTCTGCTCTCGCCCGTCTTGCCCGAGGCCGCCGCCAAACTTGCCGCCCAGCTTGATGCCCCCGCTCTCACTCAGCTGAAGCTGCCCGACTTGAGGTGGGGCCTTCTGGCAGATGGTCATTGCATCGGCAAACCCATGCCCGTGTTTCCGCGCATCATCGTTGAGGAGCCCACCTGAAATGGGCTCCGCCACCGGCACCATTCAAGCTGTCGTTTCGAGCGCCCCACATCCCGCGTGGGTCGCCAGATGACGGATGCACAATTGCGACCAGGTTTCTAAGCGCTCGAACCATGGCCCGTTGAGGTCGGCCAGCGCCGTGAACCCCACGTCCGCCAAAGCCTCTTCGCGCGACGCCACCTCCTCAGATGCCAAATCGATGAGGTGGACAATGCCCAAATGGACCTGTCCGACCGCGCTCGATTCATCGTTGAGCAACGCAACGATGCGATGCTCGTGGTCCTGCTTCAGCACCAACTCCTCGTCGATCTCACGGCTCACCGCCGCGTGATACGCCTCAGGCCCGGTCTTCCCGCCGCCCGTGTCGATCGGATTGATGTGCCCACCCACACCCACCGAGAGTTTCGCGTGCAGCCGACTTTCCCCACCCGCTTTGCCACGCGTGTAATGCAAGATGCGCCCGCCACAACGAAAGACGCAGTACGGAATCAATTGCTTGTGCGTCGCGTCCATCTCGGCCGCCCCTCGGTCCATGAAAAAATGATTGGCGGGATCTAACAATATGCCGAGTGCTTCCTCGACGCCCTCGGTGCGGACCCCTTGAAACGCCCCGATCTCATTCAAAAGCGCGCGTTTTACGACTAACACCTGTTCTCCAGCATACTTTGACATGCGCCGCACCCTAGCGCCTCCCCCTCATCCGCCAAGAACGATCCCGCAACATCGGCGGTTTTTCTCTCCCCATCGCCCGCCCGGGCGCCTCATGCCGCCCTGCCAACCGCGCCCACTATCGAAAATTGCGCCCCTGCAAATCGATTGCGCCGCCTCGCCATGGCTCCTTGAAAACTCCCACCTCACTCCTGCGCCCCACTCATTTCCTGAAATCACACGTTTCCTGAAAAATCCTCTTGCTCACCCGCCACTCCACCGATACACATCCGCGCACCCGTCACGGGGCGTTAGCTCAGTTGGTAGAGCACTTGCATGGCATGCAAGGGGTCAGCGGTTCGAATCCGCTACGCTCCACTTCTCTTGTTTTCAAAGACTTATGGCGGCGGAAGTCGCCCGTTAGGCGAAAATGTGAACGAAAGTGTGAACAGCGCCATTCGGGTCTGTCCCTCTATCAGCGCCATTCGGGTCTGTCCCGCTGTCGTCTCAGCAACGGCGAGGCCGTCGTTTTTTCTTCGGGGAGCGCCGCCATCCTGGCGGCAGGATTGGGCATCCTGCCGAATCCTCTTCTGGGGACGACGCCGATTTCATAGAGCTA
>JBDLWH010000351.1:0-5498 GCA_039804325.1 Verrucomicrobiota bacterium | reverse complement strand
CCGAATGCAATGAGGCCTACCCTGGGGGACATGCCGGGAAAATCCGAACCGCAACGCGGTTCCGTCCGTAGGGGTGGATCGCACGCCGCACGGGGGCGCAACCGCGTTGCGGTTAGATTATTTCACGAGACCCCCCGACGGACTTTGAGGCATGGATGCGCGCGCTCAAGCCTTCGATTTATAAGGGCTTGCGGCTGGTGGTCCCGGCGTGAATCGAACACGCACCTACGGCTTCGGAGGCCATCGTCCTATCCATTGGACCACGGGACCAGTCGCCTTGATTGGCGGATGAGGCGATCAGATCGCCTTAGGTTCATCGCCAGCGTCCACAGAGATGATGAGCGTGGCGCTGACTTGCGGGTGCAAGCGAACGGTGACTTCGGTCTTGCCGGATTTTTTCACCGGTTTTTCGAGTTCGATGGCGTGACGATCGATGATGATGCCATCGGCTTCGAGTTGCTTGTGAATGTCCATGCTCGTCACGGAACCGAAAGCCTTGCCGCCTTGACCCGTGGAAAGGGTGAACTTGGGCTTGAGCTTGGAAATCTTGGTGGCAATCTCCTGGAAGGTGACGATTTCCTGGGCTTCGCGGCGTGCCCGGCTCGTCTTGAGAGCTTCCACGTGGCGGAGGTTCGAGCGGCTCGCTTCGTAGGCTTTGCCCTGTGGAATGAGGAAATTGCGCGCGTAGCCGGCGCGAACTTTGACGACGTCGGCTTCGGCACCAAGGCCAGCGATTTTTTCTTTGAGGATAACTTGTGCGTTGGCCATGGGAGAGAAGGGTGAAAGATTAGGCGGGCGGCGATTTAGGCTCCGACCCAAAACGAGTCAAGAACAATGCACCCAAATTTGAGCCCGACGCTCGATTTTCGTCATATCGGCGCATTTTCACGGGCATGGTCGTACGTGTGGGGGGGCATCTGGGCCACGCAAAGGTGGGCATCAGAGTTGATTGAGCGGCTTCTTGAGAAATTGGGCGTCGCGCAGTTTGCGCAGGTTTTCCATTTGTTTTTGCTGGGATGCGAGATGCTCATTCACCACCGGCTGTTGACCGTATTTTTTCCATGGCCCGTACGGGACTTGGCCGGGTTCGACGAACCGCCAATGAACTTTTTCGCCCGACTTCAAGCCGAGGTAATCGCGGATAGCGGGTGACAAATCGATGCCGGCGGCACCATTTTGCGTGGTTTTGGGTGGTTTATTGCCAAAGACGAACTCCCAGTCGTTAGTTTCCCATGGGCCGCAGTCTTCCCACTGGCCAAAACAACTGCGTCCCGCGCGGTAAATCTGGATCCAGCGCCCCTTGCACACCGTTTTGCCGGGGGCGGGACGCATCTGCGCAAACCAAGGAATCACCCGCGCCGCTTCGGGCTTATGGTTCTGGGAGTCTAACACGTCGTTGTAGGGCAGAGCCACGTAGAACGGATTGAGTTTGGGAACAAACTCTTTAGGGCGGAAGTCGCCGAGTGTGTGGTTAGCAATTCGCTTGACCGGATCGGGATCGTCGAGGCCGCCAAAATTGGCTGACCATTGGCCGTCCCATGAAGATTTGCAATTGGGAGTGGGGTTTCGCCCGCCTGCTTGCTCGCCGATCCAGAAAATCGTGCAGGTCACGCGAGTTTTCCATGGATAAAGGATGCGGGCGGGCATCGCGGACTGGGTCACTGGTGCTTGAGGCCTATTGCCCGTAGGCACGAACACTCGCGGCAAGCTCGGGTTGATAGGCCCGGATTGGGCAGCGCTCCAGAGCGTGCCAGCCATGAATGCCGCAGCACCAACGGCTTTCCCAACAGAAATATGGCGGGGATGACGCATCATGGAGAAAATCAAAGCCGGGAAGCCTCCCACGCCTCAGGTGGCGGAACGTGCATGGAATCGATCCGGGAATCAAGCCAAAGCTTGGGCAGCGTCACGGGTGAGGCGCTGCGTGTTGAGGTGGGGGATTTTGTGCTTTGCGCGAGCGACAAATCGCGTGATGGTCGCGGCGATGGTTTGCGGGGTGAGCTTTTTAGCGGCGGGGGTGGCGAATATTTCGCCGCTCTTTGCTTTGTTAACGCTGGTGCTCGCCCTAGCGGTGTTGGTGTCACTGGTGCTCGTCAAGTTCAAGCAGAGCCTCATTGTTGGCTACTTGATCAGCGGGGTGCTCATTGGCAACGTGGGATTGCTCTGGCTCACTGGCACCGACAAGGGGGACGCCGAAATCTCCCAATTCGCCGAAATCGGGGTGGTTTTGCTCATGTTCACCCTAGGCGTCGAGTTTTCCTTCGCGGAACTCAGGCATCTGTGGCGCACCGCTCTCATCGGTGGGTGCCTGCAGGTGGGTATCACGGCGAGCCTCGCTGGCCTAACTGCTATGCTGTTCGGGTATCCCGCTGCGGACAGCATTATTTTGGGCATCGCCATCGCGTTGAGTTCCACCGCTGTGGCGATGAAGTCCTTTCAAGATTTGGGCCAGCAGAACAACCCCGGGGCGCGGGCGAGTTTGGGGATGGCATTGTTTCAGGACATCTTGGTCATTTTAGTGTTTTTACTCCTGCCCGCGCTCTATCACCAAGGGGCGGGCAGTGTGGCATGGCTCGTCAGTCTTTCGATGCTCAAGGGCGTGGTTTTCCTGGTGGGCGCCTGGTTGTTAGGCCGTTATGGACTCACTCCGCTGCTCCATGCCGTGGCGCGCACGCGCAGCCGCGAGCTCTTCACCCTGACGGTCATCGGGCTCTGCGCCGGGGTCGCCTTTGCCGGCGGGGCGCTGGATTTGTCGTTGGCGCTCGGGGCGTTTGCCGCTGGACTCGTGGTGAGCGAATCGATTTATAGCCACCGGATTTTATCAGACATTTTGCCCTTTAAGGATTTGTTTTTAGCCATTTTCTTCGTGTCGGTCGGGCTGTTGATTGATTTATCGGTGGTGGCCACGGCGTGGCCGCAGGTGTTGTTCGGCAGTTTGATTATTCTCGTGATCAAGGGAGGCGTGGTGTTTGGAGTGCTCAAAGGGTTTAAGCTGCCGGGCCGCGCCGCGATGCTTGCCGCAGGCAGTCTGGCAAGCATGGGGGAATTTTCCTTGGTCCTCATCGGGCGAGCGGGGGGGTATCGGCCGTTTGATCCTGGCACCGAGCAAATGTTGTTAGTGTGTACCGCCGTCACGATGTCGGTGGTTCCCTCGTTGATGCGTGGGGCGGTGCCCTTGGCCATCTGGTTAGAACGCAAAGGGGTTCTCAAGGCGCGCACCGCGCCACCGGTGTCCATGGCACCCACCCAAGTCATCAAGGAGATTCGCGATCACGCCATCATTTGCGGGTACGGTCCGGTGGGCCATGCGCTTAACGAAGCGTTGAAGCGCTGTGGAGTGGCCACCTTGGTATTAGAGTTGAACTCCGATACGGTGAGAACGTTAAAAACCGCTGGGCAACCGGTGTTATTTGCCGACGCGACCCACCCGGAGGCCCTCGATCTCGCAGGCATCGCGCGGGCCCGCCTAGTGGCCTTCACGTTTCCCGCCGTCCACGCCACCTGCGCCGCTGTCCCTCAGGTGCGCGAGCGCAACCCGGGCATCTATATCTTCGGCCGCGCCAAATACCCAAATGAGGTCACCCGCTTGCGCGAACTCGACGTGCAAGTCATCCACGACGAACGGGAGAGCGCCGTGGCCATGGTGCGCGCTGCCATTTCATCCTATGATCGTGCCGACATCGACCCCGAGGAAGTGGTCAGCAAGACGATGGATGATGCCGTCTGAGCCAACGGAAAAATTTTTTGATCGGATTTCGTCCGGGTGGTCGCTAAGAACCGTTCGTGGCCGTGCTTTTAGCGATTGAATCTTCCTGCGACGAAACTGCCGTAGCGGTGGTGCGAGGTTCGGCGGGGCAATCCACCGAGGTGCTGGCGTCCGAGGTATTTTCGCAGATTGATCTGCATCGCGAGCATGGCGGCGTGGTGCCTGAGCTCGCATCACGCAACCATTCGTTGCGCCTGAGGGATCTGGTGGAAAAGGCGCTGGTCGATGCGGGGGTGGCCATGTCTGATATCGATGCGTTTGCCGCCACGAGCGGTCCCGGGTTGGCGTCGTCCTTATTGATAGGCAGCACCGCGGCCAAGGGGATGGCCTGCGCCGCAAACCGACCGTTCCTCGGCATCAACCACCTCGAAGGTCACTTGCTTTCGCCCTTCATGGCTCGCACGGCGGTGCCGCCACACCTGGCACTCATCGTTTCGGGCGGCCATACATTGTTGCTCGATGTCGATGGCCCCGGGCGTTACCGGAAATTAGGCGGCACCCGCGATGATGCCGCGGGGGAAGCCTTTGATAAGGTGGGTAAAATGTTAGGTTTACCCTATCCCGGCGGTCCGGAAATCGAACGGGTCGCCGTAGCAGGCAACCCACGGGCCTATGATTTCCCTCGTTCGATGATGCACGACGCGCATTGGGATTTTTCGTTTTCGGGATTGAAAACCGCAGTGCTTTACACCCTCCAACGAGCTGAAAATCCCGTGATAGTCAGCGATCTGGCCGCCTCATTCCAACAAGCGGTCATCGACATCCTGGTAGGCAAAACCGTGCGTGCCGCGCAGCAAACTGGCCGCAACCTCATCGCCCTGTCCGGCGGGGTCAGCCTGAACCAGGCCTTACGCGAGGCCATGGCCGCGGCATGCGCCAAATCAGGCCACGAGTTGGTCACGGCTTCGCCAGAATTTTGCACGGACAACGCGGCGATGATTGCCTTTGCAGCCTTGCTGCGACACCTCTCGGGAGAATGCTCGCCGTTGTGCCAAGACATTCATCCCAATTTGCCCTTGGTCTGATGGGCGCGAATTTCACTGCTGCGCGAGTCCGGCGCATTGACACCCGCACGATACGATGGCCAACCTCCCCCCCATGACTGAGGAACCCGCCACTCAAAAAATACCCGCACCCCAGCCCACCATGCCCTCTACGGCCGTTCTGGCCGTGGTGGCCATCGTCTTGCTTGGATTACTCATCGTGATGACGCAGCGCAAGCGCTCTAACAAATCCCAGGACCACTCGGCCGCCCTCACCGAGATCCAAGCCGAAGCCAATGCCCTGCAATCTGAGTTGAACCGCCAACGCATCGCCATGGGTTTGCGCCCACTCGAAGGCGGATCCGAACCCGTCGAGGACATCGCAAAACGTTTGAAAAAAGATGCCGACTCGCTGGCGGCTCTCGCGGAAAGTTTTCAATCCATGTTTGCGGCCAAAACCACGGAACGCCTCCAGTCCGAGCAGCTCCGCCTATCCCTCGTGGCCGAAAGCGCACGCTTGCAAGCCGAACTGCAACGCGCACGCACCGACGCCAAAGGTATCGAGGACTTGCGCCGCGACCTCACCGCCATGAAATCCCAGCGCGACGCGCTCGCCGCCGAACTCGCCGCCATCGGCAAGGGCACTGCCCAGGATGAACTCGCCGACCTCCAACGGCGCTTCGAGGAAACCCAACGCGCCAAGGAATTCTTCGAAGCCAAGGCCAAGGAACTCGAAACCAATCGCTAAT
>JBDLWH010000350.1:0-11289 GCA_039804325.1 Verrucomicrobiota bacterium | reverse complement strand
CGGATTTCTTTTTCATCGGCGGCAAAGACGTCGCGATCCTCGCTTCTCGCGGTGCCAGCCAGGGCCATGGTTTCTAGGCGTTTGCCGTCGAGGGAAAACAACAATTCTGGGGTGGCGCCGGCGAAGCCAGACGTTGCATTGAGCCAGCCGTAGGATTGGAGGGGTGCTTGTTGGCGTTGCATGGCGGCGAGTATCGCCGGTCCGGGTGGCATGGTGGCCGTGCCGGTCTCGGTGACGACAGGGACGGTTTTTTCAAAGACGCCAGCGCGGATGGCCGCCATGACTTCCTGGAAAACCAGGGAAAATGGGGCGGCGTCCATGGGTTCCCAGCGACTCAGGAAATCCGTAGGCGCCGGGTGGCGTGTGGCCACCTCAGCCACGCTGGTGCGTTCGATGCGGCTCGGGATTTTCCATGGTTGGCGGTCGAGCAGGGCGAAGTCCTGCACATAAAAGGCCACACCGTGGGTTGGGGGATGGGCAGAGGCGGTAAACGGTCCATGACCGATGAGGGTGCTGCCGTCGCGCCGGGTGAGCCATGCGAGTGAATTCCGGGTGTTCGCCATGATGATACGCCCAACCCTGAGGTGCTCAACGCACTCACGCAAGTTCCATCAGGCACTTGGTGATGTGGCCGCTTCTGCCACAAAAATCTCCGTCGTTATCCTGCCAAATCGCATTTGTTGATGTTGGCAGGGTTTCAAATGGGGATGCCGCCTTGTTGATTCTGCCTCACTCCTCACTTTCCACGTCGGCGGTTCCCCGTTACGTCTTGGCCGTGCTCCGCTCATTGCGATTGATGGATTTCCGTTGTTTCGGGTCGTTGGACCTCGAAGTGCCGCCTGCTGGAGCAATGCTCATAGGTGATAACGCGGCTGGGAAAACCTCCGTGTTAGAAGCGCTCTGCGTGTTGATCCGCCTGCATTCGCCACGGACGCACCGCATGGCCACGTTGACGCGCATTGGGGGCAGCGGGTTTGGGATTGCGGGGGATGCGTGGGGTTGCGAACGACAGGTCCGTTATTCACAGGGTGGCTTCGGGTTGCAAGCCGACCATCAAAATCGCGCGAGCAGCACGGGTTATCTAGCAGATGGTGGGCTTGTCGTTTGGATAGGCAACGAGGATCTTGAGCTCATCCGCGGCCCGGGCGAAGGGCGCCGACGGTATTTGGATTTTATCGGGGCGCAAATCGACGCCTCCTACCGCCGGTCATGGTCGCGCTACCGCCGCGCATTGCGCGCCAAAAACCTCCTCCTCAAGGAAGGCCGCCCACGCGATGCCCAAATGGTGGCCTACGAGGAAATCCTCGCCGACCACGGCACTGTCCTGATGGAATGCCGGGCCCGCATGGTCGAGCAACTCGCGCCTCTCGCCGCGCAAGCCCAGCGCCAGATCAGCGGACAGGAGGACTCGCTCACCCTGCAATACCTTCCCGCGAGTGGCCCCGATCTGCGCGAGTCGATGCTTCAGGCACGCGAACGTGAAACGCGCCTGCGCCAAGCCGTCGTGGGCCCGCACCGCGACGAACTCTCGTTGCGCGTCCACGCTAGGCCCGCAGCGGACTTCGCCAGCGAAGGCCAACAACGCACCCTCGCTCTGGCCCTCAAACTCGCTCAAGGGCAATTGTTGGAGGCGCGCACCGGCCAAGCCCCAATCTATCTGATGGATGATATTTTCGGCGAACTTGATCCGAGCCGCCGCAACGCGCTCATGGCCCACCTCCCGCCCCACGCGCAAAAATGGATTACGACGACCCACCTCGGTTGGTTGCGTGACACGCCGGAGTTGGGAGCCATCGGCCGTTTTAGGATAAGCGGAGGCACGTGCGCGCCGTTGGTTTAGGGTGGGGCGAGCGCCGCATGGCCAAGCCATCAGTCAAAAACGCTGCCCCCGATGAATTCGCGGATCAAGGAGGTTGGGGGCACATGTTCCGCAGAGCTCGAGTTCACTAACTCCAAAAAGGCAAGCAAGCGGCGCGCCTCTGCATACTCACGCTCAAAGGGCTTCACTTCTGATAAAAGCGGGCGCACATAGTTCTTGAGCACTGCGGGCTCAAAGGCCAACGCTGAATTGAAGGTGGCATCCGCCTCTTTCTGATAGGGGAAAATCCACTTCTCTTCGCCATCGCGCACGGAGCGCCACATCTGCAGGGTGGTGAGCGCCGATTTGCTACGGGTGCGGTAGTCGCGCACCATGCGGCGGAGTAACCGCAGATCGGTGGTGGATATCAGATTGTTATTATCAAGGGTTAATTGGGTTAGGGCGCTGACATACACCTTGAATTTGTGAGCGTCGGCCACATGTTCGGTGAGTCGAGGATTCAGGCAGTGAATGCCCTCAAGGATGACGATCTGATCGGAGTGAAGTTTGAGTCGTTCGCCGCGAAACTCCTTGATGCCCTGTTTGAAGTTGAATGTCGGCAACTCTATCTCACCGCCTTCTTCGAGCGCTCGCAAATGCGCATTGAGCAACACCAGATCCACCGCCTCGATATGTTCAAAATCAATCTTGTGGTCATGATCGACGGGTGATTGGGAGCGATCGTGAAAGTAGTTATCCACTTCGATGCGCACCGCCCGCAGCCCGTTAACCCTGAGATGTAACTCTAAGCGCTTGGCAAAAGTGGTTTTCCCAGATGATGAGGGTCCAGCAACTAACACAAATCGGGGCCTCGGCATCCTATGGGATATCTGGTCAGCAATTTGCGAAAGTTTTTTGTCCTGTTGGACCTCACACATCTGGATGACGGGCGCGATGCGCTGCTCGGCGACGGCTTGGTTCAAGTCGGCGATGCTGCGGATGTTAATGACCCGCCCCCATTGTTTGTGCTCGGCAAAGATTTTTTGAAGATGTGGCTGTTTGTGAAACCTAGAGAAATGCACCTGCCCGTCACGCCACTCGGGAAACTGGAGGACCATGCCGGGCGGGTAGGGGAGCAAGCGGAAGTGTTCTAACACGCCGGTAGTAGGTGCGAGCACCTCATGGCCGATATCGCTGAAATCCTCACAGGAAAACATCACGATGCGCGGCGGGTTTCGATAGCGTAACAAGTTGAGTTTATCGAATTGGCGGTTGGCCTCAAGCATCCGATAGGCCTCGACAAAGCCGATTTGTTTGCGTTCTAGCGGGATGTTGCGGTGGATCAACTCGCGCATGTGTTGTTCGATCGCGGTGAGGTGGTGATCACGGATCTCGGCTGCGCTGGGTTTGTGCTCCCCGACGGTCAGGCCGTTGCAGTAGTAGCCGTTGCCAATGGCATGCTCCACGGAGAACTCGCAATCTGGCATGAGATCGCGGACCGCCTTAGCTAACAAAAACGCGAGGGATCGGCGGTAGATGCGAGCACCTAAGGGGTCTGCTAAGGTGAGCCATTCTAGTGAGCAATTGACCTGTAAGGGGAACGACAGCGAGCAGACGTCGTTGTTAATGAGCGCGCCTAGATAGGGTAATCCGTTAGCGTGGGTCCGCGTGGTCAGTAGGTCGCCAACCGTTGTGGAGGCATCGCAGGAGCACGTTGAGCCCCCGGGTAAAACCACTTCGATAAACGTTGGTGTGGGCATGCGGCGGTGAGGTGAGAGCGTGGCCGCGCCAGATGCTGCTCGCTCAGGGGCATGATGGCTCATTTGCCCAATGGCTGTCAACCGCCCGCGTTTTTGAAACAAATTCCACCCTGGCATTGACGTGGGTGCCTAGTCCGGGTGAGATCACGAATTGGCGATCTGCCAGCATATTATGGACTATTCCACGAAAATCGCCCGCAACGTTGCCTCGATTCCGCGATCTGGGATCCGCGATTTTTTTGAGCTCGTGCAAGGGCGCGAGAATGTGATTTCGCTGGGTGTGGGAGAACCTGATTTCATCACGCCGTGGCACATCCGTGAAGCGGCTATTTATTCGTTGGAGAAAGGCCAAACATCCTACACTTCTAACCTTGGTTTGCTCTCGCTGCGCCAATCGATCGCCCGTTATGTCTCAGGGTTTTTTGAGGTGGACTATGATGCGGCGAACGAAGTGTTGGTGACGGTTGGGGTTTCGGAAGCCATCGACATCGCGCTGCGAGCGTTGCTCAATCCAGGGGACGAAGTGATCTATCACGAGCCTTGTTATGTTTCTTACAGCCCGAGTATCGTCATGGCCCATGGCGTCGCCGTGCCGGTGGTGACCACCAAAGAGGACGCATTTGCCTTGAAGCCCGCGCAGCTTGCTGCGGCGATCACGCCGAAATCACGGGTGCTGATGCTCAATTTTCCGACCAATCCGACGGGCACCTGTGCGACGCGTGAGGATCTCATGGGCATTGCCCAGCTTGCCATCGCCCATGATCTTATCGTCATGACCGATGAAATCTACAGCGAGTTGCGCTACGACGGCGCGCAGCACGTCTCGATAGCGGCATTGCCGGGCATGCGCGAGCGCACCATCCTGCTCCATGGGTTTTCCAAGGCTTTTGCCATGACGGGATTTCGTTTGGGTTATGCCTGTGCGCCCCATCCTTTGATCGAGGCGATGATGAAGATTCATCAGTATGCGACGCTCTGCGCGCCCATCATGAGCCAGAATGCCGCACTGGAAGCGCTGGAAAACGGAGCTCCCGCCATGCGGGAAATGCGCAACGCCTATCACCAGCGCCGCGATTTCCTGGTCCGCAGACTGAATGAAATCGGCCTCGATTGCCACCTGCCCGGTGGGGCGTTTTATGCTTTTCCTGACATTCGGAGCAGCGGGCTTTCCAGCAAGGAATTTGCCATGAAGTTGCTCAACCAAGAGGGGGTTGCCTGCGTGCCGGGCAGCGCTTTTGGAGCATCGGGCGAGGGGTTTCTGCGTTGTTGTTACGCCACGGCTTTTGAAGACTTGCGTACCGCCACGGATAAAATCCAACGATTTGTTGCTAGGCTCTAATTTTTTATGAGTCAGTCACAGGCGCTCAAGGATCCCGCACGACTTACTCGGGCGCACGTGGTGCCTTTTGCCGTGTTCATGAGTTTTTTGGTGGTGCTCCAACTCGCAGAGTCGATCTTCGGGTGGAAGCACCCAGACGCACCGTGGTGGCGGCAGAATCCAGCCTATTTCATCTATCCGATTCAGACGTTAGTGACCTTGGGGGTGCTCGGTTATTACCGGAAACATTACACCTTTAACGGGTCATGGCGCTGGAGTTTCGCGGCGATGCTTTTTGGTGTGGTAGGCATTGGGTTTTGGCTTTTGCCCACGGTCCTCTATGATTACTGGGGGCTAACAGGGAAAACCACGGGAGTTTTAAAATTGTTAGGGGTGGCGTCGCGCAAGGACGGCTTTGACCCGGGGGTTTTCCAGCATCCGCTGGTGTGGTGGGCGGTGGTGGGCAGCCGATTTCTTAGGGCCGTGGTGGTCGTGGCGTTGGTTGAGGAGATTTTTTGGCGAGGTTTTCTGATGCGCTTTGTATGTGATTGGGAAGGGTCCTACTGGGAGCAACCCTTCGGGCGAGCCACCTGGCCATCCTACCTTATTGTCACCGGGCTGTTTATGGCGGCCCACGCGCGTGTGGATTACGCCCCTGCCTTCGTGTATGGCACCCTCACCTACCTGCTCTGCGTCTGGAGCAAGAGCTTGGGCACCTGCGTCATCATGCACGCCACCGCCAACTTCCTGCTTGGCCTCTACGTCATGACCCACGGTGCTTATGGCCTCTGGTGATCCTGTGGAGCACCTCGTCACGGCATCGTTGGTCGCGCGCAGTCACGACGGTCGCTGAGCACCTGCCCCACCGCAGATGGCCCACTTCAGGACTCATTTCCTGGCTGGCCGAATTTTTTTCTCATTTTCGCAATGTTTTCGCTTGTCAAAACGTGCGTCACGGCAGATACCTCCGCGCCCGCAATCAGCGGGTTGGTGATTGGGTAGATGCCCGAGTGGCTAAAGGGGGCAGACTGTAAATCTGCTAGCGAAAGCTTACGTTGGTTCGAATCCATCTCTGCCCACCATCACTGATGATGATTGCGTTAGGAAGACGGAAGCGCAGCAGGTTGACTGACTGCCGAGACCGTAGTCACGCACTTCGGCCAGGCGACGAGAGAAGCCATCTCTGGCAAACCTCATCATAGAATAGGATTTGGGTCGGAAATCGGCGTGTTAAATGCAGGCAAAATTAGATTTACTGGCGTTGGGGTTGGGTGATAGAGCGAGGGGATGAAAGAAACATTTCAGGGATGGGCGGCGAGCGAGGCGGGCGGGCCACTGGCATTGATGGCATTCGATGCGGGGCCACTGAGACCGGAGCAGGTTCAGGTAAAGGTGGAATCGTGCGGTATTTGCCACTCAGATCTTTCGATGTTGGACAACGATTGGGGGAATGCGCGTTACCCGTTAGTGCCAGGGCACGAGGTGATTGGCGTGGTGGAAGCGCTGGGCGATCAGGCGAAGGGACTCGCGGTGGGTGATCGGGTCGGCTTGGGGTGGTTTTCGGGGAGTTGTCTCGCGTGTCCGTCTTGTCTTTCGGGCAAGCACCAACTTTGTGCCAGCGCCGAACAAATCATGGTCGGTCGCCATGGCGGGTTTGCCGACCGGGTGCGCGCCGATTGGGAATGGGCGATTCGCTTGCCAGCCGCCCTCGATTCCTCCAGCGCGGGGCCCTTGTTTTGTGGTGGGATCACGGTTTTTTCGCCCATCGTCGATTGTGGGGTGAAACCGACCGACCGTGTCGGCGTCATCGGCATCGGCGGCCTCGGCCACCTCGCCCTGCAGTTCCTCAATAAATGGGGCTGCGACGTCACCGCCTTCACGTCCAGCGATGCCAAAACGCAGGATGCCCGGCGCTTGGGCGCGCATCACGTCGTGAATAGCCGCGATCCGGCCGCGATCAAAAAACTCGCTGGCACGTTCGACTTCATCCTCGTTGCCGCCAACGTACCGCTCGATTGGGATGCCTACATCGCCGCGCTTGCCCCAGACGGACGCCTCCACTTTGTCGGTGCCGTGCTGGAACCCGTGCCAGTTGCCGCATTCTCGTTGATCGGTGGACGCAAATCGATCTCCGGTTCGCCGCTCGGGTCGCCTGCCACCGTGGCCACCATGCTCGAGTTTTGCGCCCGCCACCAGATCGCCCCGGTGGTGGAGACATTTCCCATGCACGAGGTGAATGCCGCCCTCGACCACCTGCGCGCCGGTAAGGCCCGCCATCGGATTGTTCTAACCAATGGTTAGGGTGAAATCGTGTGGGTTGCTCTGAGGGCGTAGAAGAGCACGGCGCTGCCACCGTATTCGCGGCGATCGAGGAGTGAGAAGGCTGGGGCGACGGGTGAGGGTTGGTGGGCGGAGACTTCGGCGAGGAACCAGGCGTCGGGGGCGAGGCGTGGTTCTAGCAGTCCGCTATGGAGCAGGGTGCCGATATGGTCTGTATCGCCGTGATGTTTCCAATACGGAGGGTCGGCGAAGATCAAGTCGTAGCTGGCAGCGTCGCGCTTGAGGAAGGCCGCGGCATCCGACTTGAGGGCGCGGCCACCGGTGAGGCGCGCTTTGGTGAGGTTGGCGGTGATGACCGCACATGCTTGGCGGTGATCGTCGATGAAGAGGCAGGTGGTGGCCCCGCGGCTGAGGGCTTCGAGGCCGATGGCACCTGAGCCAGCGAAAAGGTCGAGGACGCGGGCGTCCACCACCTTGGTACTCAGGATGGAGAAGACCGCTTGGCGAACAAAATCCGTGGTGGGGCGCGCGACGGACGTGGGCACTTTGATGGCCACTCGCCCGGCGGATCCGGCGATGATGCGCATGCTTACTTTTTCGAGGCCGGTTTGGCCGGCTTGCTTGGTGCGGGTTTTGCCGTGGCGGGCGCGGCAGGTTTGGTGGGTTTGACTTGACCGGCTTTGCCGAGGGGGAAGCGCACGACGAGGCTTTTATCGAGTAGGCGGGTGCCTTCGGTCGAGAGTTCTTGGACGCGATAGACGACCATGCCGAATGGGCTATCGGCGAAGCGGCCGAGGGCCATGTTTTCCTTGGTTTTACCGAGTCCGGTTTCCTCTTCGAATTTCCATTCGTGTCCTGACCATTCGCCTAAAATGCTAGTGGATTCTGCTTTGATGTCCTCGATGCGTTTGAGTGCGCCGTTAGGAGATCGGAACGCGTCGTCTTTCGGGTAGTAGCGCAGGGTGGAAATCGAGCTGGCACCGCCGGTGGAGGTGATCGACCATGAGCCGCCGGCGCTTTGGCGCAGCAAGAGCATCACGTCTTCGGCAGATTTGAATTCGCGTTTATTCCAGAGCGCGAGGTATTCGTTATATTCCTCTTTGGTGAGGCCGAGGCGTGGGTCGTAGGGGAGGGGCATGCCGGGTTTCGACTGGCCTGAGAATTCGCGAAACCATTTGGGGTCCTTGCGTGCGGCGGCCTCGACCTTGGCGACGTATTTGTCGATTTCTTTTGGGGGGATGACCATGCCGATTTGTCCTTTGACCGGGATATTCGGTTCGAAAAGTCCAGCGAAGATTTTGGGGATCTCGGCGGCAGGCAGACTGGTGATGAGGGCGATGGCAGCAAGAGAAGCGTGGAATTTCATGGGGTGAACGACGGGAGACTGATGGGCGAGGGGCGAAAACTCAAGCGGCGATTGTTACGGTTCTCCATCGGGAAAGATCTCGTCAATCGAGGATTCCGCATGATCATCCATCCAGCGCTCCAGGGCGGCTTGAAGCGGGGCGAGCACCTCGGGCCGGGACTCGGCGAGATTGATTTGGCCATGAGGATCGGTGGGCATGTGGAAGAGCCCGTAATGGCGCGTCGAGGAGGCCGTCGGGGTACACACGAGTTTCCAGAAGCGGGTTTTGAGGCAGCGTTGTTTCGCTTGGACGACGGGGGCCCGATAGGTGGGTTTGAGTACAAACTGATAGTTATACGATGGGTCGATGGTGGTGCATTGGTCCATGGGCGGGAGTTTGAGGCGGTCCACGCCGGGCACGCGGAACTGGATGAAGGGAAAGCCGGTTTCGCCGTAGAACGGTCGTGATTGAGGGGTTTGGGTGCGGCGCATCCAATTGGCGAAGCTGAGGCCTTGCCAGGTAGGAGATGCGGGCACGCCAGCGAAGTCGGCCAGGGTGGGGATCACGTCGATGAGGCGCACGGTTTCGGAGATGACGGCAGGCGGTTGGCCCGGGACATGGATGATCATGGGCACGTGGTTGGCCTGGGATACGCCGTTGAAAGTGAGTCCGTGGCCGAGGGTGACGCCGGGTTCGTAGAGATCGTCGCCATGGTCGGAGGTGATCACGACGATGGTGTTATCGGCGAGGCCGTTGCGCTGGATGGCGGCGAGGATTTGGGCGACGCAATCGTCGAATTCCCGTGTGCATCCGTCGTAGAGGGCGCGGATTTGGGAGATTTCCTTGGGTGGCAAGGCCTTCCATTTGGATTCCAAGTCGGTGCCGCCGATGAAGGCATTGATATCGAAGTCCACGCCGCTGCGGTTGCGCCCCTGATAGGTGGGATCGGCGAACATGCTGACGTAGGGTTCGGGGCTGCGGTAGGGGAGGTGATTGCAAGAATAGAAGACGTGCCAGAAAAATGGCTGGTGGCTCTTGGCAGCGGATGCGAGGCGGCGCTCGACCCGATCGGTGACCACCTTGGGGGTGACAAACTGAGCGAAAGACTGGAGCTGCGGAAAAATCCGATAGCCTAACGGGTTGTCGAAATACAGAGGCACGACAAAATGAGCCATGACAACGGCTTGGCTCATGTAGATTTTGAAGTTATCGAAACTCGAGACCGAGATGTGTTGGAATCCGAGGGGGATGACTTCGTAATAGCCGGCGCACCAATCGCCGATGGCCGCCGTTTCGTAGCCTCGTTCGCGGAGTAGGGCGGCGAGCGGGACGATGCGCTTTTGGGTGGCTTCCACCGTGGCGCGGTCCGGATACATTTGGCGGATGCCATGGCTTTGTGGATATTGGGAAGCCATGAGTTGCACGCCGGACTCAAGGGTAGAGGCGATGGATGTCTCGCAGTGCTCGAAGCGCGTCGAGCGCATGGCCAAGGCGTCGATGGTGGGCGAGACGCCATGGGCAGCTGGGCCGTCGGAGCGCTGGGGGCGGTAGCCGGCGCACCCGAGGCGGTCGCCGCGCAGGGAGTCGGACCCGATGATGATGATGTTAGGAGATTGGGAGCGAGGGGTTGGGGCCGGAGCGATGGGTGAGGCGAGGTGCTCGATGCCCAAGCAGGATGCGATACCTCCGGCGGCGAGGGCGGCAACGAGCCAGCCGCGGCGGCCGTGGCGGTGGACGTGCCATGCCACGGCCAGGGCGATGGTAGCGATGGGCAGCAGGGTAAAGAGGGTGAAAAAACTGGCGGGTTTAATTGATTCTGGCAGGAGGTCGAGAGCCATGAAATACCATTGGCCCAGCTCGTCCGCATTGAGGAAATACGGTCGGGTTTTCATCAGTCGCAGCGTGCAATACCCGTGGAGCACCGCGGTAAGTGCGAAACTTCGGAGCGCGACGAAGCGGAATTTCCGGTATCGGGAGCGCTGGGACCAGAAGGAGACGAGCGGTTGGACGAGGAGGGTGGCCAAGACGGCTAAGAGCGCATAGGCGACGAGCATGAGCAGGTTTTGGCGAATCAGAAACCCGAGGTATTCATTGCGAGCGAGCGCGCTGAATTGGTTGTCCATGGCACTCGAGGTTTGGGTAAGATGCCACAGGGCGAGGCCATACTGGATGGCGAGAAATGCGATGACGCCGGTGAGGACCGGGCGCAGTGGAGCGGGTGTGGGTGGCAGATTGGAAATGATCAACGGGCGAAAGGGCTAGCGGGTTCAGTCATCGGCAGCGGGCGCATCCACATACAACCAGCGTGAGGTCATCAATTTTTCGATGACGACGCCGCGCGGGGATTGGAGTCCCTGAGGGATGGAGAGGCGAAGGATGACGGAGGTTTTGTGTTTGGGGGCTTTTTCGATCAGTGAGTTGAGCGATTTGGCGAGTTCGCTTTGGGCTGGGGCATAACCAAAGAGCGTCTCAACGCTCTCTAATGCCGTCAGCCGGTAGCTCACCCAGTGCGTGGCATCTGCAAATTCATGGCTGTAGAGATGGTCGCGTTCGATATAAACGCGGAAATCCAACGACTTATCCGGTGGCCGTTGTGCGACCCAATCGTCCCATTTCATGGGTTGGAAGCACACCATGGTTTCCCAATCGATGCGAGCTTCGCCGGACGGCATGATTTCGAGTAGGAGGCGGTGTTTTTTGCCGTTGGCCAAGGCCACCGTGGTGGTCCAAAAGTCGCCACGGTTTGCTAGGGTGAGCGGCCGGAGCGATTCGATGGATTTGACACGA
>JBDLWH010000349.1:0-8185 GCA_039804325.1 Verrucomicrobiota bacterium | reverse complement strand
CCGAAGGCACGCCCACTGTCAATGGCAGTGTCGAGACGGTGCCCGTCACCCTAGATGCCAAGTTAATCACCGGTGACAAGCTCTTCATCCGGGTTAGCGCCGCAGAGCCTCCGCCAGCTCCTTGATGCTCACACACGATGCGCTCATTGAGCGCGCCTCGTAACATATCCAAGACCGGGAGACTCACTCTCCCGGTCTTTTTTTTCGCTGGCTGACGTGACGATCGCCCCCCTTGCCCCATCCCATCAGCTTAGGCAACCCCTCCATCTACTGCGGCAATCCTCTCCCTTACGGTGTCGGCGATAGGGCGGCCACACTCGGGTGCGCTAACGCAACCGAGCGTGTGCTCGTGAGCTCTACGGTGGTGGCGACACCTGCCAAAGATGACACCTCAAGGAGCGACACAAAAAAAACGCGTCGCCCAAGAAACCAGGGCGACGCGTGAACATGGAGCGAGCGGAATGATTACTTCTCTTCGGTTTTTGCAGCGGGCTTCGCTTCGGATTTCTCGCCGGGCTTCGCTTCGGATTTCTCGCCGGGCTTCGCTTCGGCTTTCTCAGCGGCTTTCTCAGCGGCCTTACTTTCGAGGTGAGCTTTGATATTGCCTTTGACCTTGTCGGCTCCCTTGGCGAAGTCGCTCTCCGGATAGGCTTTCGCGACCTCATCGACGACGGCCAGGCATGCCGGGACATCATTTTTTTCCATAGGGCCAGCGAGGCCGACGGTCATGAGCATGCCAATCTTATCATCTATCTGGGTATCGGCATGGTCGCTGATGTAGGATTTCACTTCGCCCAGTGCCTTGTCATAGTCCTTGGCTTCTAGCAATGGCTTGATCTTCTCAAGAAAAAACTGCTGCGCGGCGGCGTTGCTGGCTTCGGCCGCACTTTTTTTGGCGGCCGCCTCGGTTTTGGCTTTCGCATAACCCGTCACGTCATCCTTGTCGAGTTGGCCGATGCTGGTGACGATGTCGCCATAAAATTGGGTGAGTTGTTCCTCATCCAACGTCATGGTCTTGAGAGCGGCGATGAGAGCCTTCGCCTTGTCCACGCCCTTGGCCTTATCGGCCGTGGCCATCGCTTCATCGCGCTTTGCCTTGATGCCGCGCAGTTCATTGAGATGGGCAACGTATTTTTCCGGGCCACCTGGTTGATAGCCGGTGGCGGCATAGGGACGCCCCTGGGCGTCGCATAACAGAATCGAGGGAAATCCCTGCACGCGATACTGTTCCCTGAGCTCCTGGTTTTGCTTTTGGGTCGCCTCGGTGAGCTTGGTTTTGTCTTGCGGGTAATCGAGTTCGACCAGCACGAAAGCATCTTTCACGCCTGCCTTGAATGGCTCATGCTTGAAAACCTCGTTGTTGAGCTTGATGCACCAGCCACACCAGTCGGAACCGGTGAAGTCGATGAGCAGATCCTTTTTGGAATCGACAGCGAGTTTTTTCGAGGCGGCAAAGTCGGCGGACCAGCCTTCGCCACCAGCAAAGGCGGCACCGTGAAGCGCCACCATCGTGGCACAAAGGGCGAATGTGAATGGAGTAGGTTTCATTGCGCGCGGATAGTGCTTAGCCTATCACCCGCCCGCAAGCATGATCTCAATCTCATCTCATCCATCAAATCCTTCTTCACTGGAATTCCCATGGACGACTCGACCTGAATAATTACCCCAAGCCCCCATCACCATGGTCATCGCCTTCCACAAACCATTCGGCATCCTCTCACAGTTCACGCCTGATCGCCCTGATCAGCGCACCCTCGCCGAGTTCTCCTTTCCGGCTAATGTCTATCCGTTAGGCCGATTGGACCTCGATTCAGAAGGTCTCTTGCTGCTCAGCGACGAACCCGGTCTCAACCACCGCCTGCTCGATCCCACCTCCGCCCACCCGCGCACCTACCTCGTTCAGGTCGAGGGAATCCCCACGCCCGATGCCATCCAACGGCTGGCGCGCGGCGGCCTCAGCATTCAATCCTACCTCACCCGCCCGTGCCGCGCACGCGCCCTCGATCCGCCACCGCCCGTGCCGCCGCGCGTGCCCGCCGTGCGCATTCGCCAAGCCATCCCGACGTCATGGCTGGAACTCGAATTAACTGAAGGAAAAAACCGCCAGGTCCGGCGCATGACCGCAGCGGTCGGGTTCCCCACCTTGCGCTTGATTCGTTCCGCCATCGGCAAATTCTCCGCCGCCGAATTAACAGAGGGAACCTGGCGGGTGTTAGCACCAACCGAAATCCGTGAAATCTGGCAGAGATGACCCGCGCACGATGACATCTGTGGGATTGCTACTTGCCAGCTAGGAAAAAACGTTATTGTGTTAGCGCCATGAGAACTCTCTCTTTGTTTTCCCTAGTGGCCCTAGCAGCATTGCCCGCGTGTCAGAAACCCGCATGCTCGCCAAGCGCCGCGGGCATTCCGCGCGATGGCTCCGCGACCTTCGGCCAAGATCTCTCGTTCCTGAAGACGCACACCACTATCCACGTGTTAGAAGACCCCGCCTCGGGCGCGCGGGTAGCCGTGGCACCAGCGTGGCAAGGCCGAGTCATGACCTCCACAGCCAGCGGCGAGCATGGCACCAGCCTCGGTTGGATCCATTACGCCAATGTGGAAACCGGAATTCTACCAGAGGATAAGCGGACCGGTCTCGCCCGGCACATTCATATCTTCGGCGGTGAGGAACGTTTCTGGTTAGGCCCGGAAGGCGGTCAATACGCGTTATTTTTCCCACCCGCTCCCGCACCCTACACGTTTGAAAATTGGTTCACTCCAGCGCTCATGGATACGGAACCCTTCGATGTGGTGGCCCGCGACGCCAGCCACATCGAGTTCAAAAAATCCGCTGTTCTAACAAATCGCGCCAACACGAAGCTACACGTCAGCATTTCCCGCAACCTGCAACTGCTTAACAAGGCAGCCATCTCGCTGGCCCTCAAATCCGATGTGCCCGACGATCTCGCCGTCGTCGCCTACCGCTCAACGAACATCCTCACTAACTGTGGCGACACGGCATGGACACCGGACAGCGGATTGGCGTCGATCTGGTTGCTTGGCATGTTCAAACATGGCCCCGGCGTGACTGTCGTGGTGCCGCTCAAGGAGGGACCAGGCAAGGCCGTGAATGCCGATTATTTCGGGGAGCTCAAGCCAGACCGACTGACAACAACTGACAAGGCGGTCTTTTTCAAGGCGGACGGTGGCTTCCGCTCGAAGATCGGTGTCCCGCCGGCCCGCAGCACCGGCATGGCCGCGAGCTATGATCCCGCGCGCCAAACCCTCACCATCGTGCGCTCTGAGTTGCCGCCTCAAGCCGCGACTCTGCCCTATGTCCGGTCGCAATGGATAGACCACACCGCCCCCTACGCTGGCGACTTGATCAATGCCTACAACGACGGATCACCGGCTGCCGGAGAACCACCGTTGGGCCCATTCTATGAATTGGAAACTTCCTCGCCCGCCTTGCCCCTCAGCCCCGGCAAAGCCATCACCCACGTCCAAGAAACCATCCACCTCGAAGGCCCGGCGAAGTCGTTGGACCACGTGGCGCGCGCTGTGCTCAGCGTTTCGCTGGAGGAAATCACCCATGCCTTTACCACCCCCTGAATCGATCAATGCATAGGCATGGTGTTTACATCGCCCGCGGGATTTTCAAACGATCTGGCAAATCATGATTTTCGGTGATGTGGCGGGTTGACAAGGGCGGGACGCCTTGACCAGTCTGGCCCAGATGCGGCAAGGACCACCACCGTGGTCATGTTTTTCAAACCCCTTTCCAAAGACTCTTATCTCTGTGTTTTCCAACGAAGATTATCTCGCAGAATTGCTCACCGAAGCCGGCCTGGTGAGCGTTGATGATGTGGACCGCGCGCGCAACACGCTTTATGGCGCGGAAACCCTCATCGAACACCTACTCTCTCACACCACCTTGACCCAAGAGGGCGTGGCTCAGACCCTCGCTCTCAATGCCGGCATCGCCTTCGTGCGCCTCGTGGATGTGACCTTCGAGCCTAGTATCACCGAGGCCATCACCGAGGAAACCGCCAAGCGCTATCGCGTCATCCCTGTCCTAGATTCCGGATCGTCGCTCACCATCGCCATCGCCGACCCCCTGGATTTCGAAACCCTCGACACCCTGCCTCACCTCATCGGACGCGAACTCAACTTGGTCTGCGCCACCCAACAGGACATTCAGAACCATTTCCGTTTGTTCTATCATGCGGGGGAGCCCGACGGGAGCGAATCCTCTGGCATCACCATCTCCACCGGCGATGCCGAGGCCGACAAGGGGGGTGACGACGCCCCCATCATCCGCCTCGTACTCCAAATGCTCTCCGAAGCATTTCGCGTGCGCGCCTCGGACATTCACATCGAGCCCATGGAAACTTCGGTGCGCGTACGCTACCGCCTCGATGGTAAACTCGTCCACGTTGACACCCATCCCAAAAAACTGCTGCCCGCCATCATCGCTCGCTTGAAAGTGATGAGCGGCACCATGTCCATCGCCGAAAAACGCCTCCCCCAAGACGGGCGCATCCAACTCAAAATGGGCGACAAAGAAGTGGACTTGCGCGTCTCGTCGGTCCCGTCCAACCACGGCGAGTCTATCGTCATGCGTATCCTCGATAAAACCGCGCTGCTACTAGGTCTGCCGGAACTCGGGTTTTTCTCTGACGACCAAGCGACCTTCGAGCAACTCCTCGGTCTGCCCGACGGCATTCTCTTGGTCACGGGGCCCACGGGGTCCGGCAAAACCACTACCCTCTACGCCTGCCTCAACGTCATCAACAAACCGGACAAAAAAATCATCACCGTGGAAGACCCCGTTGAGTATGAACTCCCAGGGATCAACCAAGTCATGGTGAAAGCCGACATCGGCATGACTTTCGCGGCGGCCCTGCGCGCCATGCTACGCCAAGCCCCTAACATCATCATGATCGGGGAAATCCGCGATGCCGAAACCGCCAATATCGCCATCAACGCATCGCTCACTGGCCACTTGGTCTTTTCCACCCTTCACACTAACGACGCGCCCTCGGCCGTCGCCCGTCTTGCCGACATCGGCGTGAAACCCTTCTTGATCGCCTCAGCCGTGCGCGCCGTCCTGGCACAACGCCTCGTGCGCAAACTCTGCCCGCTGTGCAAAACCCCCGCTGAACTCACCGACAAGGAAATGCGCGCCTTGTCCATGGATGCCTCCCGGATGGCCGACTCCTCGGTCTTCGGTCCCGTAGGCTGCGATAAATGCCGCAGCAACGGCTTCCGCGGCCGAATGGGCATCTTCGAACTCTTCATCATGGACGATGAAGTCCGCCAAATGATCAATACCGGCCTCACCACCTCCCAACTCCGCCGCCGCGCCCGCGAACTCGGCATGCGCACGCTGCGCGAAGACGGCATCCGCAAAGTGCTCTCCGGCCTGACCTCCGGCGGCGAGGTGGTCCACGCCACCATGTCCGACGCCGATTGATCGCCTGATCCCACGACTTTCCTTTTTGCCACCATTTTCCTCTGATTCCTTCGTCCCATGGACAACCAACAGATCATCGACCTATTCCAATCCCGCGGGCTCATCGACTCAAGTCTCGCCCAGGATATCCTCGCGGAAGTCGGCCACAGCGGTAAGGAAATCGCCGAAATCCTCGCCGACTTCCAAGTCGTCCATCACCGCGACGATATCTGGCCCGTGGTCGCCTCAGAACTCGGCACCACCATGGTCGATCTGCGCCAATGGACGCCTCCCGAAGCCCTGCTCGCCCTCGTGCCCGCCGGCACCGCTCGCCTCCACGGCGCCCTGCCCGTCAATTTCGACGAAACCGGCCTCTACGTCGCGCTGGTTGACCCGCTCAACCCGCAAACCGTCGAAGACTTGCGCTTTGCCCTTGGCCGCGAAATCCATGTCGTCGTCGCACCCGACTACCTCGTCGAGGCAAAAATCAACGATTGTTACGGCGGCGAAGGCAAGGCGATGGAAGACATCCTGAGCCAATTTGAAATCGGGCGTGATGCTCGGGGCGCGATTGACCTAGAGGCCGAAGCAAATTCCGCGCCCATCATCCGCTACGTGGACTTGGTTCTCTATCAAGCCATCAAGGAAAAGGCGTCCGACATTCACTTCGAGCCCTTTGAAAAGGACTTCAAGATTCGTTACCGGGTTGACGGTGCGCTCTACGAAATGGTGCCGCCGCCCATCCATTTGGCGCTCCCCATTCTTTCGCGCGTCAAGGTCATGGCCAACATGAACATCGCCGAAAAACGCCTCCCTCAGGATGGCCGCATCGTCAAACAAGTCGGCGATAAACAAGTCGATATGCGCGTTTCCTCGCTGCCCACCCACCACGGCGAATCCATCGTGCTGCGCGTCCTCGACCGCGGGTCAGTGAACCTCTCACTCGAAAACCTCGGACTCACCGAGCATATCTACAACTACATCACCGAAACCATCGAAAAACCCAACGGGATTTTCATTGTCACCGGCCCCACCGGCGCAGGTAAAACCACGACGCTCTACGCCGCGCTGCGCCGCATCAATACCATCGATTCCAAACTGCTCACCGCAGAAGACCCGGTGGAATATGACATCGACGGCATCATCCAAATCCCGGTCAACGAGAGCATCGGCCTGGATTTCCCGCGCGTGCTGCGCGCCTTCCTGCGCCAAGACCCGGATCGCATTATGATCGGGGAAATGCGCGACAAGGAAACCGCCACCATCGGGATTCAGGCGGCCCTCACCGGCCACTTGGTTCTCTCCACCCTTCACACCAACGATGCGTCAGGTGCCATCACGCGCCTCGTGGATATGGGGTGCGAACCGTTCTTGCTCGCCGCCTCACTCGAAGGCGTCCTCGCCCAACGACTCGTGCGCACGATTTGTAAAAACTGCAAAGCCCCCTACGAACCGAACGAGGTGATTCTTGGACAGCTCGGCATTTCGGCCCATGAACTCGGCGACAAGCATTTCTCAACCGGGGCGGGATGCGAAATTTGCGGGCAAACTGGCTATCGTGGGCGTCGCGGCCTCTATGAGTTGCTCAACATCTCAGACCCTTTGCGCGAACTCATCACCGCACGCGCCCCCACCGTGGTCATCAAACAAAAAGCCGTCGAACTCGGCATGAACACCCTGCGCGAAGACGGATTACGCAATATCTACCTCGGCAACACCACCATCGAGGAAGTCCTCAAATACACCTGATCGGATTTTGCCATCGCTTTCACCTCAAGTCTCACTCTTGCTGCACCTCATTCCCCATCGTCATTACCCACACGCACCCCATGGCCACTTTCCATTATTCCGCGCTTGATGCCAAAGGCGAACAAAGCTCCGGTGCCCTCACGGCCACTAGCGAGGCCGAAGCAATCCAACAACTCCGGTCCAAAGGACTCTATCCGACCCAAATCCAGGAAGAAGGCAAAGGCAAAAAGGGCAAAGCGGCCGCCACGACCAAGAGCAAGGGGAAACCTGCGACCAAAGCACCCAAGAGCGCCTTGGGTGGCCGGGTCAAACCCAAGAATCTGATGATTTTCACGCGTCAGTTGGCCACCCTCATTGATTCCGGTCTGCCATTGTTGCGCAGTCTCACGGTGCTCGAAAAACAAGAGCCCAATCTCGTCTTGCGCGCCACGATCGGCTCGCTCGCCGAAAACGTCCAAGGCGGCTCCACGTTCTCCGAGTCGCTCGCCCAACACCCGAAAATCTTTAACAAACTCTACGTCAACATGGTCAAGGCCGGCGAACTCGGCGGCGTGCTCGAAATCGTCCTCAACCGGCTTGCCGAATATCAGGAAAAGGCCCAAAAACTCAAAAACAAGATTGTTTCCGCGATGGTCTATCCGGTCATCGTCATGTTCATCGCCATTGCCATCTTGGTCTTCCTCATGATTTTCATCGTGCCTAAGTTCAAGGAGATGTTCGCCAACACCGACTCCGAACTCCCACTCATCTCCCGTATCGTCTTTGGAACCTCGGAATTCTTCCTCGCCCGTCCCCTCATCGTTCCTAACGTCGTCTTCGTCTTCATCGTCTTCAGCATCGGCGTCTCGTTCTTCAATATCTGGGGCCGCACCAAAGGCGGCCGAAAGGCCATCGATGCTCTGAAACTCAAAATGCCCGTCTTGGGCGACATCCAACGCAAAAGCGCCGTCTCACGCTTCTCGCGCACCCTCGGCACCCTCGTCACATCCGGCGTCCCCA
>JBDLWH010000348.1:0-3201 GCA_039804325.1 Verrucomicrobiota bacterium | reverse complement strand
ATCTCCAATTGCCTGCCAAAACCCGTCAGCGGCAAACACCCACGCCATGTCGCTCACAGTTGCCTGGCCGCCGTGTCGCTCGGACTCATCGGCTTCACTTGCAACCATTCTCATTGCCTAGCTCAAGAAACCCAGTCCGACGAGCAAGGGGCTCAGGTGCTCACCCGTGGCCCTGTCCATGAAGCGTTTGCCGGAATCATCACCTACAACCCCGAACCCGGCGTTGTCGTCACCAAAGCCCCTCCCGATGCTATCGAAGAAATCCCCCCAGGAGAACGCCCAGAGGGTAATAACATCACTTGGATCCCTGGTTATTGGGCATGGGATGACGAACGCAACGACTTCCTCTGGGTTAGCGGCACTTGGCGCGCCTTGCCACCCGACCGCGAGTGGATCGCTGGCTACTGGGCAAAGGCCAACGACGGCTTCCAATGGACGTCAGGCTATTGGGCAAATGCCTCAGAGCAAGAAACGACGTATTTGCCCCCTCCGCCAAAATCCATCGAGGACGGACCCAGCACCAAAGCTCCATCCAGTGACCATGGTTGGACGCCGGGTAGCTGGATCTGGCGTCAAGAACGCTATGCTTGGAGTCCGGGATACTGGACCCAAGGCCGAACGAACTGGACCTGGATGCCTGCCCACTACGTCTGGTCCCCTCGCGGCTATATCTATGTCGATGGGTATTGGGATTACTCGGTAAATCGCCGCGGGACGCTCTTTGCTCCGGTGTATTTTAACTCCGGCCTCTACGCCCGATCCGATTATCACTACTCACCATCCCTCGTCATCAATCTGACTATATTAACTGAACACTTGTTTCTTCGGCCAAACTACCACCACTACTACTTCGGGGACTATTATACTCCGAGTTATCACCAACATGGGTTTTTTGCCGCTTGCAACTATCAATCTAACCGTCACGGTTATGACCCGCTCTTTGCTCATCGACGCTGGGAGCACCGCCAAGACCGCCACTGGGAGCAAAACCTCGTGAGCGAGCACCTGTATCGCCGCGATCACGAAAACGCCCGCCCGCCGCGCACCTGGGAAGCCATGAGAAAACTCGATGCCAACAACAGTGATCGAAAAAAACACCACTCTATCATGGCCTCCCCACTCGACCAACTATCCAAACGCAAAGACGGCCCAATACGCTATCAGCCAGTGGATAAGGAGGATCTTCAAATCCAAGCAAAGCGTGGCAAGGACGTACAAAAATCTCGCGAGCACCGGCGTGATCTGGAAATCGCTGGCAGAGACTCCGCAGCTCTCAAGCCGGGTGAACTGGCTCGACCTACAAGAGTCAAACATGACAGATCACCCATAGTAGGAAAGTCGGCTGGCCAATTCAAAAGTGACGAGGCTCCGCCCGCTGCCCTACGCTCCCCCAAAATAGAACCGCTCGATCAAACCAACGATGAGGTGTCCGGGCGCCATTCCACGAGGGAGAACAACAAAAACCTACGCGAACCGAGCAAACCCGACGCCGATTTTTCCAAAGGCAAAACCGAACGCGAACTGCGCAGGCCCGACGCCGATTTTTCCAAAGGCAAACCCGAACGCGAACTGCGCAGGCCCGAGGCCGAGCCATCCAAAAGCAAACCCGAACGCGAACTGCGCAGGCCCGATGCCCAACCCAGAGCGCTCAAAATCCCATCAGACCCCAAGCCACAAAGAATCGAAAGACAGCCACAGCCTGAACCTCAGCGACGTATCAAAGAGGCCCCTCCACAAGTGCGGGAACAGCCAAAGCCCCAACGCATCGAACAAAACATTCAGCGTCCACCCGAACAACCGTCCAAATCTCGGGGTGACGAAGGTGACAATAAACCCAGCAAAAAAAATAAAGAGCGCAACTAATCGTTCGCTCACCGCAATGCTATAAATCGGTTACCCTGTCGGCCATCCCCAAAAACTCCAAACCGATGCGTTCTTGCTGCGCGCTCATCACTCGGATATGTGTACGCGTATGAGTTTAGAACACATCGGGGAACCCGCTATCGGCGTGGTCGGCGGCAGTGGCTTGTATGCTATGAATGGCCTGGATCAGATCGAACGCAAAACGATCCACACCCCCTTTGGTGATCCGTCGGATCAAGTGGTGATAGGTCGCATCGATGGGCGACGCGTGTGCTTCTTACCACGCCACGGCGTCGGCCACCGATTACTGCCGCACGAAATTAATCATCGCGCTAACATCTGGGCATTGCGCTCGTTGAATGTGCGCTGGCTCATCTCGGTCTCTGCGGTGGGTAGCTTACGCGAAGCGTTGGCACCCCGCGATATGGTCGTCCCCGACCAATTGCTAGACCGCACCGGCACCAGTGCCAAACATACGTTTTTCGGCCGTGGCATCGCGGCTCACGTCGGGTTTGCCGATCCCTATTGTGAGGAGTTGCGCCAGCACTTGCTCGACGCCGCGCGCCAGATCGCCCCGACCGTCCACGACGGCGGCACTTATCTGTGCATGAATGGCCCGGCGTTCTCGACCCGCGCCGAGGCCGCTATGCACCGATTGCTAGGTGCCGACATTATCGGCATGACCAATGGTCCGGAAACGCGCTTGTGTCGAGAAGCCGAAATCGCGGCGGCGGTGTTGGCCTTGGTAACCGACTACGATTGTTGGAAAGCAAACGAAGCACCGGTGGACGTCGGAACGGTGATTGCCAACATGCAGGTCAATAGCGCCATGGCCCAGCAGATCCTTCGCGCACTCATTGCGCGGATCCCCGCCTCACCCAACAGCCCCTCTCACCGCGTTCTCGACACCGCCGTATTCACCCCGCGTGCCATGTGGCCGCTCCAAACCGCACGCGACCTCGCGCCCATCATCGGCCACCTCCCCTGATGCCGCCACCGACAGGCTCTGCGGGCATCCAAGCACCGCTTGCCAGCGGCCCAGATTCTCATTAGAATGCCCCATCGTGAACGTCGGAATCCTCGCCAATCCCCATAAGCCCGGCTCTCTCCCCACCTTGCAAGCCTTGCGGGTTGCTCTTGCCGCCAACGGTGTTGACTCCATCCTCGAAGAGCAAACCGCCCTCTTGGCCCGTGAAAATGGCGGCATTCCCGCTGCCGATTTTGCCCGCCATGTCGATCTAGCCGCTGTTATTGGCGGCGATGGGACCATGCTCCACGCTCTCTCATTGATCGGCGATTTCAACCACCCGGTGGCCGGCATCAACGTGGGCACCCTCG
>JBDLWH010000347.1:0-3875 GCA_039804325.1 Verrucomicrobiota bacterium | reverse complement strand
AGGCGGCGGCGGCGGCGGTGGCTATAAAGGCGGCGGCGGCGGCGGTGGCTATAAAGGCGGCGGCGGCGGCAACAAAGGCGGCGGCGGCTGGTAATACCGGCTCCCACTGACTGCATTTTTCAACCACACCCGGAGCTCTTCACAGGGCCCCGGGTGTGTGTGTTATTAACCAGTGGCATCACGCGTCGCATCTTCAGACTATCATCTGTGAGAGATCTCACAATTGTTTGAGTCTCACCTATTCGAAGCTTCCGCTAGGGTGCGCAGGAGGCTTTTACTCTGGCCACGGAAATCTTCGCTTCATTCCACATGCCTGCCGAAATCCTCTCCACAGCACTCTTGCGCGAGACCCGCGGATTCGGGTTTTTCCGCGTGCTTTCCGGTCGTAATGCGCCGTTCTACATCGATGTGCTCGATACCCTCGAACGGGAATCCTCCGAGCAAGCCGAGGGCATGGCCCGCGAGGAAGTGATCCTCATCATCGTCGAAACCCTCGAACGCCACCCCGGCTTCGAATTCGATCCCGACGCCGAAGGTGCCGACGCCGCCACCCAATCGGCCGATTTCCGGGACCGCGCGCGGATCTTATTAGAGTATCTCCTAAAATGCCGCTGGCTCGACGAACCGCCACGCCGCGATTGGCGAAGAAAAATCCATTTTGATGCCCACGGGGCCACCTTGCTTACCAGTCTGCGTAAAATTGCTTGGCCGGACGCCGCCGTATTCACCGATAAAATCACCGGGGTCTGCGCAATGCTCGCCGATGAAGTCGAGTTGCTTGATCGCCCGTGGCAAGCCGTCGAAAACTGCCTATCCACCGTGCGCGAGGGTATCAACGAACTCCGCGCCATGCAAAAATCCGTCCAACGGTTCACCCGCCGCCAGATGGAGGAAGAAACACTTCAGGGAAACCTCACCGTCGTCTTTGACGACTACTCAGAACAGATGTCACGGTCCTGCTACGCCTCACTCGTTAGGGCTCGCCTACCACTGCGTCTGCCCGAGGCCGTCCAGCGCATCGGCGACCGCCTAGCAAGTAACCCCAAGACTCTAGCAGACATGCAAACGGAAGTGCTGCGCCGCCATCCAGAGATGAGCGCCGACACCGCTCGCACCATGGTCGCAGAAACCCTCGATGAATTGGCCAACCTGCTCGATCGCGTGCTCCCAATGGCCGATGAAATCGACCGCCGCACCGCAGACTTCACCCGCCGCTCGCTCGCCCGCTTCCGCTACCTGCAAGATGTCAGCGGTGAACGCCGATCCGATCTCAAATCGTTTTTCGAATCCGTCAACCGCCACATCGCCGGAAAACGCTTCACACAACTCGCGGGCTCCCTACCCGATCTACCCGATTTGCGAATCCCAGCCGTCAAACTCCCCGCCGGACTCGACTCACTAACCCCTCCACCGCTGCGCCGCACCCCAGTCGAACAAGACGCCTTCGATGACACCGTGGACGACTGCGACCGCCAGGCCGGCCTGCGCGACATGGAACACGCACTGCGCGAATCGTTAACCGTACAACGCGCCAACGCTTTCGTGAGATCTCTACCCGGCGGCAAAGGCGAGCGCATCACCAGCGCGCAAATCCCGCTAGATAGCACCAGCGGATTCACCGATCTCATCTCCGTGCTCCTCCACGCCGAAGCCGCCGACGCTCGCTTCACCCTGGAAGTCGAGCGCGTGGCCTTTGAAACTAGCACCCCTCCACTCGATGCACTCGATGGATGTTCCGTCGAACGGTTTGCCATCATCAAAAAGTAATCGCTAGACCTAACAGAATCCCCAATACCACCTAACATTCACCCTCTGCCCACTTGCAACCAGCGCCCCCATATTCTAACGACGCGCCAGCGCGTTTACTCACGCTACCAGAATCCGAGCGCGATCGCCTGGGTGAGGCGCTGCAGGTGTTACTGGCGAGCGGATCGATCCATGGTCTGGATGCCGGCCGCACCGCCCTCTATCATTGGTGCCGCCAGTATTTTGAGTGGCTCAAAGAAATCGCAGCCCTCGCCGGGTTGGATGTGGCCATCCTGCATGAGGAACGCCTCATCCAAGCCATCCCGCGCACCGCCGCTCTGCGCCTGCGCCTGCGCCAAGACGCCACCCTCGTCTGGCTGGCCTTGTGGTTTGCCGCAGACGTCCGCTGGCGCGACGAAGGCCAGGACCAAGCATTTCTATCCGTTTCCGAGTTAAATGATTTGATCCAGGACCAACTCCTACCAGATGCCGCAGGCCCCATCCCCAAGGTACGACTGCGCGAAATTCTACGCCAAGCCGCGAGCTTCAACCTGATTCGTTTCGAGCCCTGCGAGGCATTTGAGGAATCCGGCATTGAGGTGTTACCGGCTATCCGCCGTATCATTCCATTCCGCGATCTCGCCGCATGGACGAGCACCGCCGCCGCCTTTGACCGAGATGATAAATCCGTGATCACCGAGGCAGAGGAAAATATCATTGTACCCGAGGAACTAGAACCATGACCCGCGCCATTCAACTCTCAACCATCCATGCCTTAAACTGGTATGGCTATCGGGATTCTCTGCCAGTCAAAGGCAACCTCGTGCTTGCCGGCGTCACTGGATCTGGAAAATCCATCCTCATGGATTTGCTCATGCTGGTGCTCGTTGGCCCCGAACGCGCCCGCCATCATTTCAATCGCAGTGCCACAGGCAGCAGAAGCGACCGCTCGATCAAAGGATATTGTCTGCTAGATACCAAGCGCGAGGAGAATGGCCAACCACAGTATTTCCACGACAAGGGCGTCACTACCTACATTGCCGCCGAATTTACCTGGCCGGATGGCTCACGCGTCGAAACCTGGGGCCTGCGCTTTGAATTCCATAACACCTCCGAGCACGATGGCTCTACCACACCATTCTTTTGCCCCGGACCACTCGCACGCGCCGATTTCCTAACGATTTCCGAGGATGGAAAACCCCGTCCAAGCCCGCTCGCTACCTTCAAACGGCTCATCGATGCCAAGGGCGGCCGCTTGTTCGCATCACCACGTGAATACCTGCGAGATATGGCAAACCCGAGCCATCTCAACTTCAACCGTGAGGTTCTCCAACGGCTGCTTCCTAGCGCAATGTCGTTCACTAACCTCAAAAGCTTCGACGACTTTTGCCGCCAATTCGTGCTCCCCGCCGAAACCGTCCCGGTCGATGATGTGATCTCGAGCTTCCGTGATTTTCAATCGTATGAACAAGAACTGCGCGATCTTCGGTCGCAGTTAGAACGACTGCACGGCATCCGCGATCTATCCTTACGCCTGCGCAACGCGCAACGCGACCGTGATGTTGCCACGTATCTCACCACCGAGTTTTCCTGGCACCATGCCGCCAAGGAGGCGATCACCGTTGAGACACGACTCAATCAACTGCGCGAGGACCACGCCGACGATGAAGCCCGGTTTGAGGAACTGGTCGCACTCATTCCCGAAGCCACCCAGCGCCGCGAATCCTTGATGGCCCTGCTCAATGAATCATCCGACGGCCGACTATTCAAAAAACTCGCCAATGATATCGGCAAGCTCGAAGACGAAATCCAACGCCTGCGCGGCCTAGCAAGCAAAGTCGATGGAGGACTTGGAAAACGCCTTAAATCCGCTAGAGATTGGATGGAACAAGTCGCCCGCGCGCCGGTTCATCCCTTCATCGACACGACGCGCATGGAGGAATCGATCCGTTTCCTCGATTCCTGTGAACGGGCAGAAACCGCTAATACGCTCGCGCTTCTAGCAGAAGCGGCAGATGACCTCTGCAAATCTCTCCGCAGCCGATTCACCAAGGACGCCGAGGAACTCCGCCACCTACGCAATGAAAAATCCGACCTCGATGCGCAAATCGATCTGCTAAAACGCAACG
>JBDLWH010000346.1:0-3191 GCA_039804325.1 Verrucomicrobiota bacterium | reverse complement strand
GCGGCATTTTGAGAGGTCGGTTGTAGGTGAGAACTTGCTTGGAATTATGGGTAAATCGGTGGAGTTGGATTCTGAGGCTGGCATTGCCGGAATTCAGGAAAGCTGGCAGATGGGCATGTTCCGGGTTTCCGGCGATGCTGTGAAAATGGCGGCCGATTTTTCGAGAGTTAGCGGCGATCGGTGGAAACGTTGATTTCGAACAACCGTTTAAAACGCGCCCCGTCGGCATTTTCTGTTGGGGCTTCGAGCACTTCGATGGTCCACGGTTTGGTTTCGCCGGTGCGGTAGGCGGCGTGCATGCCGAGGTCGTCGAATCCGGCGGTGGCGGGGATCACCAGGGTCTCGCGATCGCGCAGAGAGCGGGTCACGGCGTCGCCCACGACGGCATGGTCTTCGTTGCGGAACAGGACGCGGATGGCGGCGGGGCCGCCACTGGCTGAGAGTTCGATCACGGGGAGCAACTGGGTACCGCGGCGGAAGGTGTCGGGCGAGGTGCCGGTGGTGACGGGGGCGCGCCAGTAGCTTGAGGCGGAGTCGATGGTCATCAGAGCTCCTTTGACGGGGAAATCACGAGCGCTGGCACGGGGTGCTTGGGTCGGCAGGTCGTTGAGAGAAAAAACCATGATGGAGGCACCAACGCCGATCAGCAGGGCGAGGATGATAATGAGCCCAACGCGCTCGATAGCAGAGAGTTGGAGGTGTGGTCGCAGGGAGACTGGGGTGGCGTTGGCGGGGGTCACGGGCGAAAATTCGTCGGTTTCGGGCATGACTGGCGCGATAGGGTCTGTCGGCGCGACTGGTTTTGGTGCCGGAGCGATCGATTTGAAAGCGTTGGGTGTGGGTGTGGGGGATGGGGAGTCGGGGACTTGGGCCCATTGATCGAGGTCATCGAATTCGCTTTCCACCGCGGGCGAGGTGGGGGGTGCCGAGGTGGGCCGCATCTTCATGGGTGGCCTGTTGACGTTAATTTGGATGCGCTCTTGGGTGGGGGCGAGCCTAGTCAGCGGGGCATTCTGTGCTTCGTGTGGTTTTTGATTTGGGCGGTCCCTTGGCGCGGGGAGATCCTTCCATGAAGGTTTCGGTGGCGGCACGGGATGCGGTGCCTCCTCGGGTGCCCCCCCATCGTCATCGAAAGCCCAAAGGTCAAGTTCGGTAGTGTCCTGAGCATGGGTAAGCATGCTCGGGCGATGACGTGAGGGGAGGGGAGCTCCTCCTTCGGATGGTGGTGGCGTGGAGGACATGGCGAGTGCTAGGTTTGGTCTTACCGAAGGCCAGGCCGTTTGGCCAGAGCGAAGACAAATGATGCGTTGCCGAAAAATTCGGATTGCATCGGGCGCTTGAGGCAGGCATTCAAGGGCTCACCAATTATCCCCACTACCATGGCTGACCTCGAAAACAAAAATAGCGAAAACGTAACTGGCAAATTCTATGTGGACAGCCAGTGCATCGATTGTGATCTGTGCCGCGAAACCGCACCCAACAATTTCCTGCGTTCTGAGGACGAGGGGTATTCGTATGTGTCCAAGCAACCGGAGAATGACGAAGAGTTGGCACAGTGCATGGAAGCCATCGAAGGATGCCCCGTTGAGGCCATCGGTGACGACGGTGACGCATAAGTGACGGATTCCCGTGATGAACCGAAAACCGCGCCCCAGCGGAATCCGAGAGGAAATTCTGCGGGAATGGCGCGGTTTTGACGATGCGTTAGATCTCAGCGCCGGTGTGCATGATGCGCGGCAATTTGTCACCGCGATTTTGACCTTTGCCGGTGCGAAGGATGGACTGGATGAAGATCTGGTTCGCGAGACATGGAAGGAGCTCGCCGGCGGGTTCATCGCCCGCCACAGCGAGCCCGTCTCGGTGAAAAACGGCCATCTCTTGCTACGCGTCACCCAACCCGCCATGCGCTTTCATCTCGAACAGATGAAGCCCATGCTCCTGACTCGCATCCGCGCCGAGTTGGGCGAAGAACGGATTCGATCCGTGAAATTCACCCTGGGTTAGCCTGTGGGCATCATGGAAATGCTCAGTGGCCCGCCGCGATCCAGTGCCTCTCGTTCCGAAATGATCGCCAGTGCTCATCCATTTTTTCGCATCGAACCGCCCCATGTTTTCTAACATCATCTTTGATTGGTCTGGCACCTTGGTGGACGACCTTGGCCCAGTGATTGAGGCAACTAACGAGGTGTTGGCTCAATATGGCTTGGCACCGCTAGGGCGCGAGGCGTTCCGTCGGCAGTTTCGCTTGCCCTACGCGGCCTTTTACCGAGACGTTTTGCCACAGGTTCCCATTGAAGAGTTAGAAGCCCATTTTCGCACGGCTTTTGATCGCGCGCTAACGCCTGTCACGGTGCTTCCTCATGCCCGTGAAAAACTCGAATGGTGTGCGGCACGCGGGATACGCACGTTTGTACTCACCTCGATGGACACCACCGCCTTTGAGCGGCAGATGGATGCTTTCGGGATGCGCGCCCTGTTTGAAGCCACCTACTCCGGCGTGTTAGACAAGCGTGAGGTGATTCGCCACCTTCTTGCCACCCACCACTTGGAGCCTGCGGCCACCGCGCTGGTGGGCGACATGATTCACGACGTGGAAACCGCCCGCCACGGTGGCATCACCTCCATCGCGGTGCTCACGGGTTATACGCCGCCGGACATCCTCGCCTTGAGCCGCCCCGATCTGACCGTGCCCGACCTCGCGGTGCTCCGTGCGCGGTTCACCCAGTCCGCCTCGCGCTCGCCGTTTCCCGTGCTCACGCCAGACACGATCGAGATCCGTCGCCTGCGTGTGAGCACCCATATCGGGGTGCCCGACGCAGAACGCGCCGTCGCTCAAACGCTCTGGGTGAGCGTGCGCATGGTCCCGAACCACGGGTTTGGAGCTCTGGGCGATGACTTGGCCCTCACCATCGACTATCACGCTGTGGCTCTTGAACTTTCGGCTTTAGCCAGCGCGAAACCCCGATGCCTGATAGAGACTCTCGCCACGGAAATCGCGGATTGGTTGTTGGATCGGCACCCATTGCAACGTGTCGCCCTGACCATTGAGAAACACATTTTGCCCGATACCGAGTGCGTCGCGGTGCATCTTGAGCGGAGCCGCTGAAACCAGTTGGCTGACCTGGGTGATGTGGGGTGGTCGCCGGATTGGGTGATGACGCGCAGCGAAGCGGCCACGTTTTCGGGCGGTG
>JBDLWH010000345.1:0-2827 GCA_039804325.1 Verrucomicrobiota bacterium | reverse complement strand
TTCAGCGAGGTGCATTGAGGATGGATGTGTGAAACCGGATTGGGATGGCTGGCAGCCCGACCTAAAACTCATGACGCGGAAAATCACGATCTGCTCGACGGCAAGCATGTCCACCTACTCGCTGGGCGAGTGCGCGAATTCGCTCGTGATGAACGGCATCCTCGGTTTTGCCATGTTGTTCTACACAAAATCGTTAGGTCTCGATCCCAAGTGGGCCGGACTGGCGATGTCGCTGTCGGTTTTCTGGGAGGCGGTCACCGAACCGGTGATGGGCCACATCAGCGACAATACCCGCAGCAGGTGGGGGCGCCGACATCCCTACATGCTCGTCAGCGGCCTGTTGATGGCACTTTGCTCCTATCTGATCTGGATCGTGCCTGACTTCTGCCGCGGCAGCCAGATGGCGATCTTCTGGTACCTCGTCGCGATGAACCTGCTGTTGCGAACGGCGGTGACGATGTTTTTCATCCCCTATCTGGCACTGGGTTTTGAAATGTGCGGAGACTATCAGGGACGCTCGCGTCTGCAGGGAATCCGGCAGGTGTTCAACATGGTCGCCAATTTCGCCGGACCCGCGATGGCATGGATCTTCTTCTTCGGTGCAAAAGGCGACGCGCAAGCTACCACCGTCGAAGCGAACTATCATCACATGGGCGGCACTTTCGCCATTGCCACAGCGGTTCTCGTGATCCTCGTGGTGGTCTTCACCTTCCGCTGGCACGAGGACACCCGCAGCGTGCGATGGAGCCGCCAACACGGTCGGCTGCAGAATTTTTTCCGGGAGATGAAGACCATTTTCGGCGATCCGAACTCGCGCTGGGTGTTGGCGTTCATTTTCGTGGTTAGTGTCGGCATGGTGATCGTGGGTTCGCTTCAGATGTTTGTTTACGACGACTTCATGAAATTTACCGCGGGGCAGAAATCCATCGCCCACGGCAGTACCATGGTCGCCATGGCTCTAGGCGCGTTGGTTTCCATGGGGCTGACCGGGCGTTTCGACAAAAAAGGAGCGGTATTCATCGGCGGAGCCATCAGTATCGCCGGAAACATCATGCTCGCGGTGCTTTTTTTAACAGGTATCGTCCCTCCCGATGCCACCATCGTTTTGGGTGGTGCAACTGTGCCGCTGGCGTTGCCTCTTTTTGTTCTGTTTCACTCCGGCTACTGGTTCGGCAACGGCATCATGCTCCCTGTCTCGACGGCGATGATCGCGGACGTCAGCGAGGTGCGGCACCTGCAAACGGGCGAGGTCAAGGATGGCGGCTATTCGTCCGTGTTCAGCCTTGCCATGCGTTTGGCGATTTCCTTCGGCCTGATCGCTTCCGGTTGGTTTCTCAGCGGCATCGGCTATCAGGTGCCGAAAGACGGCCGGATCGTCACTCAGACGCCCCACTCAGTCTGGAGCCTGGGGATGGTCACCTTCGTCATCGGGGCCGTCATTTGTCTCGCCTCTTTGCTTGCCATCCGGCTCTATCCGATCACCCGCAGGAGATTGGAAGAGCTCCGGGCGAAGTGAGAGGCTGTCTGAAAAATCAAAGATTCGTAAGATTCGTCTGATTCGTGGTGCCGTAATCTTCATATTCTCCGGCATTTGTCATTCTCAACAGGCGGACTAAAGATCCGCGCTCCAATTTTCAGACGGCCTCTGAGGGAATGCGCCTGGATGATGTCCGTTTTCACGGCTTGATGTCGCTCCAGAAGACGTCGCTGGTATCTCGTGGCAGGGTGGGCACCTTGCGGTATTCCGCGTGGCCGTCCACAAACGCCACATTGGCTCCGCGATTGGGATCGCTCGACTTGTCGAACAGATCCGGTGGATGCACGAACTCGGGAAACGAGTCCTGGCGGCCGACATGGGTCAGGTAATAACTGCCCTGGCGGCACCCATCCATGACCAATGCGGTTTCAGCGGGATGCAGGATGCGGGTGAGGCGCGCGGCCGATGCCTGCCCGGCGGTTTGATACCAACCTCCCGCCTGCACGTTCATCGCATAGGTATTCCAGTTCCCATCCAACGGCTTAGCCACCCGCACGGCGCTGGGGCAGAAGAAACAGTTTTTGCCGCGGTTGTTGCCGAACGCGCGCTGGGATTCGGGTTGCTTCGGGTAGAGATACTCGCCGTCCAGCAGGGCTACGATCCAGTTGCTCGGTGACTCGCCGCCACCCTGATCGGTGACGGGGAAGACGCCTCCGTTTTTCGTCGCGTAACTGTTAAGCGCGACGGCCAGACTGCGCAGGTTCGCCGTGCACACCGTCTGGTTGGCGGATGCCATCATCTTGCGCGACACGGCCAGCGAGACCGATGCCAACACGGCGATGATGGCGATGACCACCAGCAGTTCGACCAGAGTGAAGGCCTTGGGTGATTTTCGAGCGTTATGCATGAGACAGCGGTGATATAGAAAACCGTTAATCCTGGCGCGGCACCCACTTGCTCCAGTCGAGGGTGGTGGTGGTCTCGAAATCCCTCGGGCACAGGTTGGTATTAAGCCAGCCCTTTGGATCGCGCTGGAAGTGGGCGAGCTTTTGCCGAACTTCGGCACGGCCGTTCTGGTTTTCCACATCCTTTTTCAAGAGCGACTCAAGCCGTTTGGTGACGAGGGCGAACTGCTTGTCGTCGTGCATGACCATGCGCGCATCCTGAGCTGCCAGGGTTTCCAGAAAATGGAGGGACTTCATGCGCATGGTGAGGGCCATCTGCCGGGTGATTTCCAGTTGGCTTCGAACGTCATCCACGCGGTCGCAGCCGGCGGAGATCGCCTGTTCGTAGAAATCGACAGCCTTGAAGGCAAGCGCTGCGGAGTCTTCGAGTCGCAGTCCCGCGTCT
>JBDLWH010000344.1:0-3095 GCA_039804325.1 Verrucomicrobiota bacterium | reverse complement strand
CAGCACCGACGACTGCGCACAGGCTGGGCAGCAGATCGACAGCGGCTAACACCGTGGAATCATCCACCTTTCCGGCAGGGATGTGGCCCGGCCAGCGGACGATGAATGGCAGCCGGATACCCGCTTCATAGAGGCTCCATTTCGCACCGCGCAGGCCGGCGCAGCGCGTGCCTCCGAAGGTCGGCATCGGGCCATTGTCGCTGGCGAAGATGACGAGGGTATTTTGCTCAAGTCCGAGATCCCGCAGGCCATCGAGGAGCCGCCCGATCTGCCGGTCCGCCTCGCCCAACACCGGATGGAGATTTTCGGGAGTGTCGCCACGCCGCGCCTGGCCATCTAGCACCCACGGCGTGTGGACATCATCCGGCCAGACCTGCACGAAGCACGGTTGCTCCCGATGGCGTTTGAGGAAATCGAGCGTCTTATTCACGAAGAAGGTCGTGCGTTCCCAGCGTTTCACCTTGGCGGGAGCCTCTGCGCCCTCGATGTCCGGATGCGGCTCGGAACTTTCCCAAGTGCTGGCGTTTTCATCGAATCCGTATGCGGAAATCTTCGGCGCATCCTCCACATCCCGCCCGCCGCCGAGGTGCCACTTGCCGAAGTGCCCGGTCGCATAGCCCGCAGCCTTCATTTGGCGGGCGATGGATGGTGCCATCGGATCGAGGAAATCCGCCTGTTCGCTGCTGCGGTTGCCTTCGCGAGTTTGGAGGAAATTCGTGATACGCCAGCGTGCCGGAAACATTCCGGTCATCCATCCGGCACGCGAGGGAGAGCAAACCGGCGAAGCACTGTAAAATTGCGTGAAACGCATGCCCTCACTGGCGAGACGATCAAGTCGTGGCGTGGGGGCCTGCGTCCCCCCATAACAGCCGAGGTCGCCCAAACCCATATCATCGGCAAGGATGAAAATAACATGCGGCCGGGCAGTCGGTGCTGCGTCCGCCCAAGCCACGAGAACCACCGCAAGGGTTAGATTAAGAAAGCAGGACGTGATTTTCATGTGGAATTCAGAACTGACCACTTGTTGCCCTGCTGGCTATTGGAATACGAGCATCAATCCACGGGATTCAGAGCCTCCTCGCACCGGGGCGTCAGCAATTTTGAAATGCACCTCAGTCCCCCTTCACCGCTCGCTGTTGGAGATTTGAGAAACTCTCGGAATTCCGAGAACATGAAAGTTAACGGGTCAAAACCCTGTATGTGAAACGCGGTGTGACAGGAAAATCCTGCACACCTTTGATTTTTCAGCACCACTCCACCGATTCAAACCCGACTCAGTCATGATCGCCAAAACCTCTCGGAAACCCGGTGCCGTGCGGCAACTTCCCCTGCTCGCCGTCTTTTTATTCACAAGCAACCCAGCCTGGTCTCTGGATAACACGCCTTGGGGCAATCTCAAAACCGAGGTCGGCCCGGATGCTGAAGTCCCCGGCTGGTTCATCAATCTAGGCATCACCGGCGCACGGGCGATGATCACCCAGGAGGCACCCACCCAACTCCAAGTGATGTTCGTTTTCAAAAAAAGCCCCGCGTTCGGGAAGCTGGAAGTGGGCGACAAAATCACCGGAGCTAACAAAAAAACCTTCTCGACCGCCCACAAATTCGGCTACGGCGTGGGCAAGTTTGGCTACCAAGGTCCGATGATGGACTTCGCCAACGCCTTGGAGGAAAGCCAAGGCAAACTTGACGGCAAGCTGGTGCTCGACGTGCTGCGCGGTGACAAGAAGCTCCAAGTGGAATTACAAGTTTCCGTCAAATACGGCGCTTTCTCAGAGACCTATCCGTTTCAATGCAAGAAGAGCAACTTTCTCCTCAAGGAATCTTGCGACTGGCTGTGCAAAGCACAACTCCCCGACGGCACTTGGAGCGACCGCCCCCACATCAACGCCTTCGCCGCCATGGCATTGCTAGGCAGCGGCGACAAGCGCTACCTGACCGAGGTCAAAAAAGCCATGAATGCAATGGCCGAGCGCACCACCGGGACAGGATCCCAAGGACTGCCCACGTGGGATTACACCCTCTATGGCACCGCCCTGGCCGAGTATTACCTCATCACCCGTGAGAAATGGGTGCTGAAAGAGTTGGAAGAAATCAACCAGTGGCTGGTGCAAGCCCAGCAGGGCAAAATCGCCCCCCCGGAGACCGAGCACATCTCCGGTGGATTCGGCCATGGTTTCTACACTTCCGGTGCAAACGGCTACGGCGGAATGAACATCACCACCGCACAAGCCATGACCGCTTGGTCCTTGATGGAACGCTGCGGAATCCCCGTGGACCGCGCACGCCTCGCCGCCGCCCATGAATTCATCGCCAAGGGCACCAACGAAATGGGCTACGTCTGGTATGCCGATGCCGTGGGAGGAGATGGCTACGCCGACATGGGCCGCACCGGAGCCTCCGCCGTCGCCCACTTCGTGGATGCCGCCGCCAGCCCCAAGTTCACCTCATTTTCCAAACGCAACGCCCGCTGCATCGGTAAAAATCCCGACACCTTCACCGACACCCACGGCTGTCCATTGTTAGGTTTGGTCTGGACTGGCCTTGGCGCGGCGACCGATCCCGCCAGCCTGCGCAAGCTGATGGACCACAACCGCTGGTCGTTCAGTCTGAGCCAATGCGCGGACGGCAGTTTCTACTACCAGCCGAACCGCGATAACAACCCGCAGGACTACACGGCAGGCCCGCGTCTCGCGGCCACCGCAGCCACCGCGCTGGTCTTGTCCATCAAGGAGAAGAAACTGCAAATCACTGGCGCACCTCCTGTTCTCCTCCCGCCCATTGCCAAGCCGAAATAACGACTGGGGATGGATCCTGCGCTACCACTTGATGCCGAGTTGTTTGAAGGCTTCTTTGTCGGTGGAATCATCTTGGAGCCATCTTTGATAGATAGTTTTGAAAGTCGCATCGAGGTCTTCACCGGGTGGCAGGGTCAGTGCGCATTGTGCGGCGGTGGCGGGTTCATACTCTAAAACAGTCTCGGCATATCCCACAGTGGGCTGGCGTGTTTTGCTCCGCCGGCAGTGAAGTAGGGAAGAACATTTCAAATTTACGAAGAAATTGTATTTTCACCCTCGGCCGGAGGTGGCGAAGCGGGT
>JBDLWH010000343.1:0-6785 GCA_039804325.1 Verrucomicrobiota bacterium | reverse complement strand
TATTGGCGGCAGCGGAGATTTCGTTGCGGCAGGTAGCGTGGCACTCGTCGTAAACCAAGCGCGGTGTGACGCCATCGGTCGCCTGGACCCACACGTCGTAGTCAAGTCGCAGGTCGTCGGTGGTCACATTGGCTGCCGCCGTCACGCTTTTTTCGTTGCTGTCTTTAAGCGGGTAGGAAACCAGCCAATAGACGGTGGTGGATGCTCCGGCAGCTAGGCTCGGAAGGTAACGGGTGGCGTCCGCAGCGGTGCCTTCGTGGGTGAAAAAGAACGTGCCCGAATACCCGATGGCTGGCACGGCGGGCACCGTGGTGACCGGGTAGGTTCCGGGAGTGCCAGCTCCCGTGCTGGTATTCGTCAGATTCCCCATTTTGACGTAGATGTCGGTCAGGGGGGTGGCTCCAGTGTTGGTGATTTTCACGCCAAAGTGGGCGGCGCGTGGTGAATAGCTCGAGGGCGACTCGACATTGGAATCCACCACTAGGTTGGGGGCGGCCATCACCTCCATGCGCAGCGCCCCGTGGGTGGTAGCGGCTTGAGCGTTGCCGCTGATAGACGCCGTGAGGATCAGGCCCGGAATGAGGTGACGAAGGGCGCGGGAAAAACCAAGGAGGAGACGTTTCATTGGGATAGCGGGAAAGAATCGTTCACTAACACTCACTGGATCGCCCATGGTTTCATGGACGATGATTGAAATGTTACGCACTTATCTACTTATGCTAGGCAGACGCAAGTTATTTTCATGCCAATAAAGAAAAAAACTTATTGATTCGGGGTTGAACGAGGATCTGGGTTGACGGGTCTGGAGCGGTGACCATGCTGAGGGCACGATGATAGCAAGACTGCGGGGCATGGTGCTCGAAGCGTATCCCAACCGCCTGGTGGTGGACGTTCAGGGCGTGGGTTACGAGGTGATTGTCCCGCTTTCCACCTATGACCACCTGCATGCGGCCGAAGGCATGGTCGTGGATTTGCGCACGCACCTGCATTTTGGCACCGCCAACCAACCCGGGCAAAAGTTGTTTGGGTTTGCCACCGAGGAAGAACGCGATGTGTTTTTGATGCTCATCGAGAGGGTCAGTGGGATTGGGCCGTCGGTGGCCATGGCCGTGCTCAGCGGGCTGCCGGTTTCGCGCTTCAAGAGTTGTGTGATCACGGGCAACACGGCGGAACTTACCCGCATCAAGGGGCTGGGGAAAAAAACCGCTGAGCGCATTGTGCTCGAGCTCAAGGACAAGGTTGGCGTGACCGATACGTGGCAGGATGCTGCGGCAGGTGCGGTGAGTGCCTCGGCAGCCGACGCCGAACTGGCATTGCTCGCGCTAGGGTACAAGCAAGTGGAAGCGCGCAAGGCGCTGAGAAAAGTATTAGAATCCGACCCCAGCGCGCCGGTGGAAGTCTTGATTCGCGGGGCGCTGCGAGTTCTCCAAGGGTGAAGAAATCGCGAGCCGTGGTAGGCCATGGGCAAATGATTCCGGGCACACTGAGTGGATGGGGTCTGGACGGGGGCGGTTTGAGCGCCTAGACCATGCGCATGACCGTTCGCACCCGCTTTGCCCCCTCGCCCACCGGCTACCTGCATGTTGGCGGGGCCCGGACCGCCTTGTTCAATTGGTTATTTGCACGCAAGCACGGCGGCACGTTCATTCTGCGCGTCGAAGACACCGATGAGGCACGCAACACCGACGCCGCGAAACAAGCCATCTTCGATGGCATGAACTGGTTGGGCATGGACTGGGATGAAGGCCCAGACAAGGGCGGCGCTCATACCCCGTATTTCCAAAGCCAGCGCAAACCCATCTATGACGCGTGGTTCGAGAAACTCGTGGTGGCCGGCCGCGTCTATCCAGATGACGGGGCGTGGCGCTTTCGTTTTGAGCGCAAACCATTGACCATGAACGACTTGGTTTGCGGCGAGGTGACCATTGATTACCGCGACGAATCGAACACGCCGGACATGGTAGTGAAGCGCTCAGACGGCTCCTACGTCTTTCATTTCGTGAACGTGGTGGATGATTTGGAAATGGACATCACCCATGTGATCCGCGGCGAGGACCACCTCATGAACACTCCCAAGCACCTGCAACTCATCGAGGCTTTGGGCGGCAAGCCCCCGCATTACGCGCACATCCCGCTCATTCTCAATGCCGACGGCTCAAAGATGTCCAAACGTGATGCCGGAGCGGCGGTGGGTGACTATCCCCGTCAGGGGTTCCTGCCGGGGGCGGTCGTGAACTTCATCGCTCTCCTTGGCTGGTCGTCCAAGACCGATCAGGAGATCTTTTCTCTCACCGAACTCACCGAAAAATTCTCGTTAGAGCACGTCAACCGTGCTCCCGGTCGCTTTGATTTTGAAAAATGCAAGTGGGTCAACCAGCAGCATCTGATGGCGCTGGAGGCAGAGGATTTTGCCACGGCGGCGCTGCCGTTTGTGGAAGCGGCGGGGTTGCCCATTGGCGGGAACTATCCGGCGGTGGTGGCGACGGCGAAAGACAAGGTGCGCCTGCTCGCCGAAGTCCCCGCCGCCGTGGATTTCCTCTTGCACGATGAATTTGCCTACGACGACGACGCCGTGGCAAAGGTGCGTGGCCAGGCCGCAGCCAAGGGCTTGTTAGGCACGCTCGCTCAAAACCTGGATGAATTGGCCGGCGAGTGGTCCGCAGACAGTGCGAAAGCGGTGCTCAGCGCCACGGCCAAAGCTGCGGGAATCAAACCCGGTCAGCTCATGTTCCCGCTGCGCGTCGCCCTATCAGGACGCGCTCATGGGCCGGATCTCGGCGACATGCTCGGGTTGCTGGGACGCGACCGGTGTGGCGCACGCGTCCGGCACTTGGCTGCGATACTCTAACGAATATCATGAAAGAAGTGTACACACTCGGGGATCTGGATTCGCGCGCGACGCTCGATGCCGGGGCGGCCAAGCCGGCGCGTTTGGCTGTGCTGGGCTGGCCGGTAGCGCATTCGGCGTCGCCGAGGATGCATCAGGCGGCGTTGGATGTGAATGGGATAGACGCCCGATACATTCGGCTAGAAGTGGGACCCGGGGAGTTGCCCCGCGCGATGGACCGGTTGCGGGCGCTCGGGTTCATCGGATGCAACGTGACGGTGCCGCACAAGCTAGCGGCGCTGGACTATTGTTCTGCGGTAGATACTGGTGCGCGCGCGTTGGGTGCGGTCAACACGGTGTGTTTCGAGGCCGGGGCAACGCGCGGATTCAACACCGACGGACCCGGGTTTGGTAGAGCCATCGAAACGGATTTCGGCGTCTCGCTCGCCACCCTCAGGGTCGCCATCGCCGGGGCCGGCGGTGGCGCTGGCCAGGCCATCGCCACCCAGTGCGCCCTCCTGCGCGTCAAAAAACTCGTCCTGGTTAACCGGTCAATGGACAAACTCGGCCCGCTGGTGGCCCGATTGGAAACCTTAGCGCCCGCCACGGCGATGGTGGCGCTGGCATTTGACGACGAGGCGCTGGCACGCCAGTGTCAGAGTTGTGATTTGATCGTGAACACCTCCTCGGTGGGACTCAAAGTGGGCGACCCCTCGATTTTGCCTTCTGGGTGCCTGCGCCATGGCCATCGGGTGTATGACACGATCTATCAACCACCGGTGACGCCCCTGCTGGCGATTGCTGGCGCGCTCGGCTGCCGGACATCCAACGGACTTTCGATGTTGCTCCATCAAGGAGCCTTGGCCTTTCAGCATTGGTTTCCAGTCACCGAGCCGCTCGAGGTGATGCGCGCGGCCCTGACCGAATCACGATAGGCGCTGGCCTCGTCGGCCATACCGGGCTGCCGACCAGGAGAATCAGGGCGATGGTGGCGATTCGGATTTTGCATCGGCGGGTGGGACGACACCCGAATCGTCCACCGAATACCAATGGCAGGCGAGCACCTCGATGATTTTGAATTGGCGGCCGGTATCCGCATCGTCGCGTTGAATTTTCACGCGCACCGGGATCATCCCTTCGGGGTTGAGATTCGGCAGCGTCAGGCCAAACACCTGCTTGCCAGATCGCGCCAAGTTGAACGCCTCACCTAGCAGTCCCCCATCCTTGCTGGTGCGGGAAACCAAAAACTCCGGCGATTGAGAAACAGTTTCTCCGGGGTGACCGAATCGGGGCGCGTAGAGCATCAAGCTGATCGAAGGATCATTTTTGCGAGCGTCGGCCCGACGTTCGCGCGCCAGCAGCCGGAATTCGCCCACGGGTGAGCCGCTACCCGCGAGAAACAACGACCATGGATAGTCGCTGTAACGTGCATAATGGTCCCAATCGAGCCGCCATTCGTCATCATCCTTGCGAAATAACACATCAATTTTTTTGCCGTCGTGGGAGTTCCAGTGGATCACGATGGCGGGTGGAGCACCCGGCTGGTGGATCACCTCGTTGCCCACGATGCTAAGATTTTTGGGATCCAGTTGGATCCAAGGATTCAGGTCGTAAAAGCGCACCATGCGTGCGGCGGTTGTCACCGGGGATATGACGGATTGCGTGCGAGCCACGGGTGTTTCGGCCTCGAGGAATCGGGTGAACGTTTCGAGGCATAGGGGTCTGGCTTCGTTGAGCAAGGCAACATCCTCGTCGAAGGTGAGCGCGGCGCTAGAGGTGATGGCAGTGGATGGTCGCGGGGATTCCTCATCACACCAGAGCAAGCGGGCACCGAGGATGATCAGCCCAACCAAGAGCAACCAACCCCCAATGATTTTCACCATCAAATGGCGGTGTGACTTCGGGCGCGGTACGTGAGGGGCGTGCTTGCTCGGAGCGCGGGATTCGGCTGCGGGCTGGCGTGGCGGTGCGGGATCCGCCGGGGACGCAGCAAGATCGATGCTAGGATCGCTCCCGCAGCGAGAACATCGGCGGTTTTTCCGGTCGCCCGCCTGGGATTGGAACAACGTGTTGCATCGTCCGCAATGGAACCATGACTGTGAAGAGTGGCTTATCATCTGATATTACGGGGTGATCCAATCTTGGTGAAGCATCTCTTTGACGAGCCATTGATTGGAAAGCGCCCCCGGGGGCGAGTGTTCCAAGCGGAGCGTGACTTTTTGCGCTTCTCCCGACGCCGTCAAGATCTCCCCATCACCAAATAACTTATCCAGCGCCGCTTGCGCCGCCTCACCACGGCGCGCGTAACACCAAATCGATTGGTCGTCAGTTGGCGAAACAAATTGATAACTCTGGTAGGTGGCTTCGGGGAAAATCGCAGTGAAAAACCCGGCCTTTTGGATTTTTCCGCGGATCTCATCTGGGTCACCCAAGTTTTTTTTCAAGGCGTCGAAGGTGGCCGTGCCGTAGCCGGTGGTGGCTTTCCAGTCGAGGAGCAATTGGTTGTCGGTGAGGACCAGGCAGGCGCTGAAAGTGGAAAAATTCGGTAGTGATCCTTCGAGGAGAGCGCAGGGTTTGCCGTGGCTGGTGAACACGCTCCAGCGGGTATCGCTGGGTGGCAGCCAGGCTTTGGAAAGGGGCGCGGGAAGGGGGTGCCTGCGGATGAGCGGCAGCACGGTTTTCGCATCCCTCACCAACGGCAAAATGTCTGCCACCGTCGTGGCCGTGGCAAAGGCCCGAAAAAGTTGCTCGGCGGCGGGTTGGAATGTCAGCATCTGATTCAACGACTCGAGATCTTCGAGTGGCTCATCGGATTCCAGAATGAGCGCGTCCTGGCCGGGGAGTCGTCGCACGGCATTGGCCTGATTGATCCAAGGCAGCAGCAACAACCCGAGAGCAACCAAGGTGACCACTCCCGCACTGGACACCAACAACCAGCGCAAGGATTGCTTGCGTGAGTGCCCCCATGCCGTTCCTTCCCCCTGATGTGGGCGGACCTCACTGGTTTCAACTCGTTTGGCATGAAACGTGAACTGCCGTGCCACCTTGGTCACCGCCGGCACCTCAGTGACCAGGCGCACCACCGCGCCATTGATTTCATGCACTTCCAACGGCGAGCTCGCCTCCTCAGAGGACCGAATGGGAGCGTCCGTGCCCAAGCGCAGACCCATAAGATGCTTGCTCACACTCACGGGCAACGACGCGTCCTGCCTGCTTTTTTTTGCGGGCAGCATCCGCGCTCTCGCACCGTGGTGCCATGCAGCGGCGTCTCCCCACGCATCATCCGGAGTGATCTCGGGCGCGTGATTGTTGGGGTCGATGAGGATTGGGTCCATCCGGTGGCTCGTGACGGGACGCACCATGGCTTGAATACGCGATCATGCAAGCGGGGTCTTTGGCCCGCACTCGCGGGCTCCACCGCCACCCTAGAAACCCTGAGCAATCGTCACGCGCCGCGTTACCCGATGTCGCCACCGCCGTCACCACTGGCGGCTTCATCAAAATCCATTTCTCGAACGCGCTTTTTGTCGCGCTGAGCTTCGACTTGTTGGCGCAGGAGTTCGCGCATTTCCATGCCGCCGGCGATGGCCGGGATGGTGAGATTGGGCATGGTGCGGTCTGAGGTTTCGAGCACCACAGACGCCAAGCCCGTGAGGCGCATCCACCAGACGCGCAACAATTGGGAATCCTTCACCCGATAGAGTTCGATTTCATCGATCTGCTGGTTGATGACGCCACGCGTGATGCGCAGGCGCTCACTGGTCAACTCATAGACCCGAGCCCTAACAACTAAGTATTTCCATGCCATAAACCCGCACGCACACGCGCATCCCAGGATAGGAACCACAAGCGGTAACGCAAAAAAACACCCGACGCCAATGATCCCAACACCTAACAATATAGCGGTGACAAACGGTCCGATGTTCAGCCACTGGGACGGGCTTCCCTTCCATAACAT
>JBDLWH010000342.1:0-8726 GCA_039804325.1 Verrucomicrobiota bacterium | reverse complement strand
CTCTTGTTCCAACGGGTTCTGAGTTGCCAGCACGAAAAATGGTGCCGGTAGCGGAAACGATTGCTCGCCGATGGTAACCTGCTTTTCTTGCATCGCCTCTAACAACGCGCTCTGCACCTTGGCCGGGGCTCGGTTGATCTCGTCGGCCAAGATAAAGTTAGCAAAGACAGGGCCGTGCTTCACCTTGAAGCGCGCTTCTCGCGGGTCGTAGATTTCCGTGCCGACGATGTCGGCGGGGAGCATGTCCGGGGTGAACTGGATGCGGTTGAACTTGGCATTGACGAGCGACGCGAGCGTCTTGAGGGCTAGGGTCTTGGCTAGCCCGGGCACCCCTTCGAGTAACAAATGGCCTTTGACTAACAGTGAAATGAGCAGGCGGTCCACCAGATCGCTCTGGCCGATGAGATAACGACCGATTTCTGAGCGCAGCGGGTGGATCCAGTGCGAGGCTTCGCGGACCAGTGCCTCGGCATCGGCATGGTTAGATTGTGATGGGGTGATGGGTTCCATGGTCGGTGTCATGATGCAATGGCGTGGATGATGAGAAATCGGGGCGGCTTGGAGGCGCGGCCCGCGGACCATGGACATCCCATGGTGTGCTGTCTAGCGACAACCTCCCACAGAATCGTCTAAAATCATGCCGTGACCATGACTCTCAGGCGTTGAGCAACCGGCGCACATCAGGCCAGGTCATGGTTCGGGGCCACCTAACTGTTTCTGGCAGGATCTGCGAAAATTGCTGCGACGCGAGCAAGGATATCCTCGACGGGTGCTAAGCGACCGATGCCGTCATACCCACAAGCAAGCCCGCCCTCGGCTGGGCCGACCCATGCGCAGCCGTCTTGGGTGAGTCGTTCCACGTTGCGCTGCGTCGCGGGATGTTGCCACATCTTCCCATTCATGGCCGGCGCAATGAGCACCGGGGTAGCACGCGGTAACGCAAGATAGATAGCGGATAGCGGATCGGGTGCCAGACCATGGGCAAATTCGGCGATCACGTTGGCCGTCGCTGGGGCGACCAGAAACAAATCCGCGCGATCGGCGAGATCAATGTGGCTAGGTTTCCACGTGGCGTTTTCATCCCAATGATCCACGAGCACCGACTGGCGAGTCAGCGTTTGAAGGGTCAGTGGCGTGATGAATTGCGTGGCGGCCTGCGTCATGACCACGTGGACCTCGTGACCGTCCTTGACTAACTGCGAGGCGAGAAATGCGGCCTTGTAGGCTGCGATGGAACCAGTGATGCCGAGAATGAGGGTCATGGAATTCTATGGTGGCGAAAAGTAATCGGGGCCACTGATTTATCATGCGTCCGCCGGTTTGTCACGGTTGTCACGGTGATAACCTCAGAAAGCGCATGGCGCGCGCGTTGCGTCTCTGGTTTTGTCGCTTGCCCCACGCGGTTGAGCGCAGCCGTTACGTAATCCAGCCAGCTGGTGGTAAAAACCCGCCAATCACGCTGGGTCATCCCGGTGAGATCATTTGCAAGCAATCAGGGAGAGATTTCATCGTCCATGCGAGGCGTTGATGTGTTTCTCCAAATACGGCCATCTCTATTTGTTACGCCAACGGCGTTGCGTCCTTCAGCCCGGGGTTGCCGTCGCCAGACGGCTACCGGGACGATTCCCCAGCAGAATTGAACCGCAACGCGGTTGCGACCCCGCACGACCTAACAACCATCGCCGCCTTGAGCCCCCCATCTCCGGACGGAACCACGTGGTGGTTCGAATCATTCGAACCGAGATCCCCCAGGGTAGGCTGTGCGAGCCAACCCTGGGCTGAGGGACGCAATCCCTTAGGGATCAGGGGTGCGTGCGGGATTCCCCGTGCCGCGTTGTGTTCGGCAGATCGGAATCTAACGGAGCATTGCCACCGCTTTATGGGTGGCCAAGGCGAAGTGCTCGACGTCGTCTTGAGTGTTATAGAGGGCGAAGGAGGCGCGCACCGTGCCGGTGATGCCGAAGCGAGCCATGAGCGGTTGACAACAGTGGTGGCCAGTGCGCACGGCAACGCCCATTTGGTCTAACAGCGTGCCCAAATCGTAATGATGGATGCCCTCGACGGAAAACGACAGCGCCCCCGAGCGATCTGCCGGCCCGTAAAAGCGGATACCAGCAATCTCGCCCAAGGCTGCGGCCGCAGAGCGAATGAGTCGCCCCTCATGAGCGTGGATGTCATCGATGCCGATGCCGTCGATATAATCGAGAGCGGCGGCGAGAGCGATGGCCCCCTCGATGTTAGGGGTGCCGGCCTCATATTTGTATGGCAGGTGGTTGTATGTCGTATGCGCGAAGGTGACCTCCTGGATCATTTCCCCCCCACCCTGCCACGGTGGCAGGTCGTTGAGCAGATCGGCGCGCCCCCACAGCACGCCGATGCCGGTGGGCGCATAGACTTTGTGGCCGGAAAACACGAGGAAATCCGCCCCGAGGGATGCCACATTCACGGGCAGGTGGGCGGCGGCTTGAGCGGCATCGATGAGCACGAGAGCTCCGGCCGCCTTAGCCGCACCAATCATTTCGATGATCGGATTGACGGTGCCAAAGGCATTGGAAATCCATGTCATGGCGAGGATTTTCACGTGACCGCTGGCAAGCAGCGTGCGAAACCCGTCTTGATCGAGCGTGCCATCGTCGTGACAGGGAATGACTTTGAGGGTGGCCCCAGTTTGTTGGCAAAGCATCTGCCACGGCACAATGTTAGAGTGGTGCTCCAACGTGGAAACCAACACTTCGTCGCCCGCGTTGATGCGCTGGGAACGTGCGAGAATACTGGCCACCAGATTGATGCCACCGGTCGTGCCGCTCGTGAAGATGACCTCCTGAGCAGATGCCGCATGAAGGTGCGCCGCTACCGTTTGGCGTGCGTTTTCAAAAGCTTCCGTCGCGGCCCGGGCGAGTTGGTGAGTGCCACGGTGGATATTGGCGTTGATGGCCTCGTAATAATGGCGCGACGCCAAGAGCACGGCCATGGGTTTCTGGGTGGTGGCGGCGTTATCCAGATAGACCAGCCTTTGGCCATGGATCGATTGATCGAGGATGGGGAAATCAGCAAGCAGCGTGGCGGTGGCGATCATGGAACAATTTGGGCGCGCGTCGGCGGTGGCTCCCATGGTGGAACATCACTCACCGCCCCGCAATGCCCGAATGACCACTCACGCATTTCTCAAAAAATCGTTCTAACCACATCAAAAAGTCACCCGATACGCGAAAAAAAACTCGCCGAGCATCGTGGCAAGCCCCAAATCACGCAGACACCCAAGCGCCGCACCGGCCAGGCACTCCCCTTTTTTTTCATGAATCAAGCCACGCCCGCCAAAGGATCTACCCGATTTATTGATAAATTTCTTTGCCTGCGGAGCGCCCCGCGGGAACTCTGGATCATTTACCTCGCGTACGTCCTGGAAAACCTCGCCTACAAGTGTGGTGCTGCCGGGGTGCTCCCGCTCTGGCTCTCGTCGGATTTGGGATTCAGCGACGTGAAGGCAGGCACTTGGATCGCGACTTGGTCGGCCATCATGACGCTCATCACCGTCATGGTCGGCTCCCTCACCGATGCCATGGGCATTCGCCGCACGTTTCTACTAGGTTTCACCGCCTGTCTTGTCGCGCGCTGTGTGATGGTGCTCACCGTGAGTCACTGGGTGGTCATTCCCTTCGGGTTGTATCTCCAAGCTGTCGGCATCGCGCTCATGGTGCCGGTGATGATCGCCGCGGTGAAGAAATTCTCTAATGCCGCGCAACGCTCGGTGGCGTTCTCGCTCTACTATGCGCTGATGAATCTCGGGTTTGCCTGCGGTGACGCCCTGTTTGATCGGGTCCGCAGCTCGGATCGTCCTGGCACCTGGGTGGCTTCGTTCTTTGGCCGCACCTTCGGCTCAATCGATTTTTCTTGGCTGCCGTTAGGGCTCGGGGAACTGGGACGATGGACGATGCCTATCGTTGGGATGGAGCTGAGTTCCTACCGCTCGTTGATATTCATCAGCGTGATGTTCACTCTTCCGGGGTTTTTGCTCGTTTGGTTTTTCCTCCGCGACGGCGTCGAAATGACCGAGGACGGCGTGCGCATCACCCCACGCCCAAAAAATGACACCACCGGCACGCCATGGGCCGTGACGCTATGGACGAGCTGCCAACAAACGGCGGCCAAAACGTGCTCGATTTTTGCCGGTTTGTGGCGTCAACCGGCGTTCTATCGCTTTTTGGTTTTCATGACCCTGGTGGTCGGGGTGCGCATGATTTTTTTCCAATTAACATACACGTTTCCCAAATATGGCATTCGTGAGTTGGGGCCGGGTGCGCCGTTTGCCCATATCAGCGGCATGCTCAACTCGATGCTCATCCTGATTTTGGTGCCCATCTGCGGCGTGCTCACGCAAAAAGTCACGGCTTATCGGATGGTGATGGTGGGCAGTCTGATCTCGGCCTTGTCGGTATTTTTCATGGCGTTGCCGCCGCATTGGTTTGAGCCATTGGCCAACGGTTGGCTCGGCGATGTCATTGTCCACCAATGGCTTGGAGTAGCCGGCCCGGTCAACCCTCTCTACATCTCGATTTTCCTCTTCATCGTATTTCTCTCCATCGGCGAGGCCCTGTGGTCACCTCGCCTCTATGAATACTCCGCGGCCATCGCGCCTCACGGCCAAGAGGCGTCATACATGGCCCTTTCCATGTTGCCCTATTTTGGGGCGAAACTGGTGGCCGGCGGACTATCCGGGTGGTTGTTGATGAAGTTTTGCCCGGAAACGGGCCCACGCCATTCAGAGATCATCTGGTTGGTGGTGGGCGGCATGGCACTCATCACCCCGGTGGGCGCATTTGTTTTCCGCAAATCCATCCAAGTTCACGAAGACGGCCGAGACGAATGAGCTCGCCTTAAGATTCCTCGTTACGGGCGAGCAATGCCGCTTCCTCTTCGTGCGAGTGAATCTGCAGGGAAACTTGAACCCCTTCACGCTCGGCGGCACCTTTGAGCACACTGCGGATGGCCGAGGCCGTAAAACCGTTGCGCCCAATCAACATCGCCACGTCCGCCTGCGCCAACACCAGCTTGAAACGCACCTTCTTTGGGGCAAGCTCGGCCACCTTGAGCTGGGCCTGTTTCGGATCATCGATGAGTTTCAAGGCAACATACTGGAGAAAATTCCTCAAGCGTTCGGTGACCGGTTCCATGAGCGAAACCATGACGACCAATGTCGGCCTGAGCAAGCCCGGGTTCACCACGCCGGATGAAAATGACCGCTTGCCTGCTTTGCGGCCTTGCCAGAATCGGGTCCGATAGCCAATTTTCGCGCATGTCACGCCACCACCGCATCACGATACTCGCCGGGGACGGCATAGGTCCCGAAGTCATGGCCGAGGCCCTGATCATCCTCGACGCCGTCACCCGCACCGGCGACTTCACGATTGCTCGCACGGAGCACCTCGTCGGCGGTGCCGCCATTGATGCCACCGGCCACCCATTGCCGCCAGCCACCGTACAAGCCTGCGAACAAGCCGATGCGATTCTCTTCGGTTCAGTGGGTGGCCCGAAATGGGAAAAGTTGCCGCCTGACGGCCAGCCAGAGCGCGGAGCGCTGTTGCCGTTGCGCAAGCACTTTGGACTGTTTGCCAACCTGCGCCCCGGCGTGTGCCTGCCCGCGCTGACCCACGCATCACCCATCAAGCAGGATCTCATCGCCGACGGCTTTGATGTCCTCTGCGTGCGCGAACTCACCGGCGGTATCTATTTCGGCTCGCCAAAAGGCCGCCATGAGGAAAACGGCGAACCCGTCGCCCTCGACACCATGATTTACAAAAAAAGCGAAATCGAGCGCATCGCCCGAGTCGCGTTCACCGCGGCGATGGGCCGCAAAAAACGCCTGCTCTCTGTGGACAAGGCCAACGTGCTCGCCTCATCCGTCTTGTGGCGCGAGACGCTCATCGAAATCGCTAAGGAATTCCCCGACGTCGAACTGTCCCACATGTATGTCGATAACGCCGCCATGCAACTCATCCGCCGCCCGGGCTCGTTCGATGTGCTCGTGACCGAAAACCTCTTTGGCGACATCCTCTCCGACGAAATGGCCATGATCTCTGGCTCTCTCGGCATGCTGCCATCCGCGTCGCTGGGCAACCAAGGGCCCAACGGCCTCTCGTTCGGCATGTATGAACCGTCAGGCGGGTCAGCACCCGACATCGCCGGCCAAGGCATCGCCAACCCCATCGCCCAAATCCTCTCGCTGGCCATGCTGCTGCGCTTCTCATTGGGCGAAACCACCGCCGCTAACGCCATCGAGGCCGCCGTCGCCCAGACCATCGCCGACGGCTTCCGCACCGGCGATATCGCCACTGGCCGCGCTGGCGAATCCCGCGTAGGCACCGCCGCCATGGGCGCTGCCATCCTCGAGAGGCTCTAAGCGAGGCGACCGCTCAGGACGCCATGTCCTTCACGAGCGCCGCCGCGTAAAACCCATCATAGCCGGTGGCTGCTGGCGAAACCGGGCATTCCTCGACCAAGGTGAACCCACCCCGCTCTAACAACGAATCGATGGCCGCGCGATTTTCTGATGGCAAAACCGAACAGGTGGCATAGACGAGACGGCCACCGGGTTTGAGCATCGCGGGATAGGTGGCGAGCAGGTCTTTTTGGATGGCGCGCACGCGGTCGAGTTGGGCGGGTTTGAGGCGCCACTTGAGGTCGGGTTGGCGTTTCATGGTGCCCAGCCCCGAGCACGGCGCGTCGATGAGCAAACGGTCGGCGACGTGCGCAAACTCGACAGGCGTGGTGGCCAGAATCGGTTTGGACTTCAAGCAAGTGGCACCGGCACGTTTCGCGCGGCGGTCGAGTTCGACGAGTTTTTTGACGTCCACATCCATGCCGAACACGCGTCCCTCATTACCCATGAGCGCCGCAAGATGCAGTGCCTTGCCTCCGGCCCCCGAGCACGCGTCGATGATGCGATCGCCCGGCTGGGGATCCACCAACGGCGCAATCAACTGCGATCCCGCATCCTGGATTTCTACCCTGCCGTCGGTGCGCAGCGGTTTAGGCAGGGCTTTGCCCGGCGCGAGTACCAAGGCGTCGGGCAACCCGCAAACTTCGGCGGCGATGACGTTGAACGTTGCCAGCCACTCGATGGCCTTGGCGCGCGTGGTCTTGAGCGTGTTGACCCGCAGGTAAACCGACGCTCGCTCGTTGAGCGCTGCCAGTTCCCCATCCCACGCCTCGCCGAGCTCCGCGACGCCCAGTGCGTCCATCCAATCCGGGATCGACTCGCGTACCGCCCGCGGTTGGGCGGCGAGATCGGCTTCTCGGGCGACCATCTCGGCCGCCTGCTCGCCTTTGAATGTCCACCAAGCGGGGATTTCGTAGCCCATGCGCACCCATTGGGCGGCGCACATGGCGTTGGCCTCCTCACTGTCAGCTAAAAACCCCAGCGCCCGCCGCCAGCGAACGACCTCAAAAACCGTTTCAGCAATGAAACTGCGGTCACGCCGCCCCCATTTCGGGTTTGCCTCGAACGCGGCGGCCAGCACGTGGTCGAGCACTTTGTGCTCCTTGAACACGGATTTGGCAATGCCGGCTGAGGCTTCGGCGAGGATGCGGTGCATTTTCATGTTCGCCACCCTTTCCTAAACCAAGCCCGCTGGCAAATGAAACGGCGATGAATCGATACGCTTCCAAAACATTGAATAGAGGGACAGACCACGGAATAGAGGGACAGACCAATAATTCACGGGCGTTCCCTCCCATTGTAGCCAGCGGCGGCCTGTGACCGTCGCCGGATTCTTTCTTCCCATCCCAACGGGATTGCGTCCCACAGCCCAAGGTTGTGGCGGCACGCCGCTACCTTGGGAAAAATGCCCCCATCGCCACCCAACCCCGACGGGGTTGCGTCCACCCGGGGCGTCGTGTCATGCGGCGTTTCATCCATTCCCGCACACCCTCCGCCATGACCGTGCCCGGTGGGGTTGATGATTTCACAACGATCTTGACAGCCCAATCAACCAAATGATCATTCCGTTCAACAAGACACGACACAGAAACCACTAGTCCATGAACACCCCCGACAAGCAGCCAGAGCAAACTCCGCCACCGATGGCGGGCATATCCACGCTGCCAGAACTTCCCGGCGCAAGCACGAGCAAGAACGAGCAAAATATGGGAATGCTGTGCCACCTTCTGGCACTCTCGGGTTACTTCATGCCTTTCGGCCATCTCGTCGGGCCGCTGGTCATTTGGATGATGAAGCGGGAGGAAATGCCCTTTGTCGAAACCCAAGGGAAGGAGTCACTGAACTTCCAGATTTCTATCACCATCTACTCCATCGTGGCCGGTATCTCGATCTTTCTGCTCATCGGATTCATCCTCCTTCCAGCGGTCATTATCTTCAATTTCGTCTGTGTGATCCTCGCGTCGATCGACGCCGCTAGCGGCAAGCCCTATCGTTACCCTCTCTGCATCCGGTTCATCAAATAATCGGCGGGGCTGGCCGTTATTACCCACGTTGGCTCTGATATGGTAGCTGATTCTAGCCATCCCTAACCAGTGTGCGTGCGGATCGTTAGACCCAAGGCGTGGCAATGCGTGATGGGCTATCCGGGGTCTTGGTGCCAGGGGATGCCGTCGTTAGCATTGCGTTGAAGTTCTGCGATGACTTGGGCCCCGAGGAGCAGTATCAGGGCGATAGCTTCTAGGGTGAGGAGCACAATGATGAGGGTCGCCATGGAGCCGTAGAGCACGTT
>JBDLWH010000341.1:0-6277 GCA_039804325.1 Verrucomicrobiota bacterium | reverse complement strand
TGCAGTGGGCGGCCATCGCTCTCATCGTGCTTTTCTGCCAAGTCGCCACACGCAAAATGGCGTTAGTTCCTAGCGGGTTCCAGAACTTCGCCGAGTGGGCCGTCGAATCATTGTATGATTTTCTTGGCGGATTGTTAGGAGATCGACTGAACAAGCGGGTATTTTGGTTTTATGGTTCGGTGTTTGTGTTCATTTTGGTGAACAATTACATGGGGTTGATTCCCGGGGTGGGCACGATGGGTTGGACGACGGTGGATAGTCACGGGCAGCAAGGATTTTTGCCGTTGCTGCGGGGAGCCAATGCGGACCTGAACATGACCGGAGCCATGGCGCTGAGCTTTGCGTTGTTATGGTTTTACTGGGCCATCACCGAAAACGGCCTCAAGGGATTTCTCACCCACCTCTTTGCTCCCAAGGGCGACTTTCACGGGTTCATGCTGCTTTTCATGGTGCCGGTGTTCCTGTTTGTCGGTGTGCTAGAAGTCATTTCCATTGCCATTCGGCCCATCGCCCTGACCTTCCGTCTCTTCGGTAATATCTACGGCGGCGAGCAGACGCTCGAAACGGTCATGTCGCTCGTGCCCAAGTATCTCGCCTTCCTGCCTGCCCTGCCGTTCTACTTTCTCGAACTGCTCGTCGGCTTCATCCAGGCCCTTGTCTTCATGCTCCTCTGTGCCGTGTTTCTCAAACTCATCTGCGACCACGGCGACCAAGAACCCCACTAACACCTTCCGCCGTCCGACCATGGCTTGACTGTGGGGGCGGCTGAAACCCCAACCCCAATCCCTAACCAACCATCATTATATGTCACTCCCATTCTTCCACGTTGCCCTCGCCGCCCTAGGTGCCGGCCTCGGCATCGGCATCGTCGGGTCCAAGGCCGCTGAAGCCACCGGGCGCAATCCCGGCGCAGCCACCCCTATCCTGGTCGCCTCAATTATTTTTGCTGCTCTGATCGAAGGGGTGTTCCTCATTTCGGTTTTCGTCGTCAAGTAATGTTCCGGGCCGCACGCTCCGCCCGGCGCGTGCGGCCGTCTCTCTGTTATTTCTAGCCATGATTGCCTTTCTCTCCACCGTCGTTGCCGAAAACCCCGGCGCCTTTGAAATCGTCCAAAAGGACTTTCATTTCGGAGGATGGTATTTCTTGGCCTCATGGATCAATTTTTGCATCGTCATCTGGGTGCTAAAAAAATTCGCGTTCGGGCCTATCCAGGCCATGCTCGAACAACGACGCGCACGCATCGCCCAAGGCGAAGAAAAACTCAAAACCATTGAGCAACAACTCGCCGCGTCTCAGGAGGCGAGCGCCGTGGCCATCGCCAAAGCTAACGACGATGCCGCGCGGCTCATCCATGAAGCCAAACTCGGCGCAGCCGCCTTCTCCGAACAAAAAACTCAGGAAGCCATCGCCCAAGCCCATCAGATTCTAACGAAGGCCGCCGCCGCCGCCACAGCCGACCGTGACCGCCTCAGCGCCGAATTGAAACGTGAATTCGGACGCTTGGTAGCCGCCACCACCGCACAGGTCACTGGCAAGGTGCTCACCGACGACGACCAGAAGCGCATCAACCAGGACGCGTTAACCCATATCGAAGGCTGATACCCCGAGGCTACCCTTCCCTCTCATGAAAATTTCTAAAGCCGCCGCCCGCACTGCTCGTCGCCTCTTCGGGCTTTGCCAGTCGGCCGGCCGTCTCGATGAATCAAAATTGCGCCATGTCGTGGCCCGACTCATCGACTCTCACCCGCGCGACACCCGCGCCATGCTCAGCGCACTCCACCGCCTCACACGCCTCGATCTGGAACGCCGCAAAGTCACCGTGGAAAGCGCTGTGGAACTCGACCAACCGACACGCCTGCGCGTCGTGGCCGACCTCACCAGCCAATATGGTAACGATCTGGTCGTGAACTATCAGATTAACCCCGCCCTGCTCGGCGGCCTGCGCATCCGCGTCGGTAACGATGTGTTAGACGGCTCGGTTCAGGGTCGCTTGGACCGCCTTTCTAACGCATTCTAATGGATTTTCTCCACCCCGCTCCCATTTTCCCAGCCCCATTTCTCTCATGAGCAGCATCCTCCAGGAACTCGAACAACAGATCGCCGGCATCACCACCACCGTGGAAAAATCCAATGTGGGCACCGTGCGCCAAGTCGGCGACGGCGTGGCCAAAGTCGAAGGACTCTCCGACGTCATGCTCAACGAGATGATTGATTTCGGTGGGGGCGTCTCGGGCATGGCCCTCAACCTCGAAGAAAGCGAGGTTGGCGTGGTTCTGCTAGGCGACTACGCCGCCGTCAAAGAAGGCTCTGAATGCCGGACCACGGGCAAACTGCTCTCCGTGCCAGTGGGCGAGGCAATCTTGGGCCGAGTGGTCAACGCCCTCGGACAACCTATCGATGGCAAAGGGCCTATCGCATCATCGGCTAACTATCCGATGGAAAAAATCGCTCCAGGCATCATCAAGCGCAAGTCGGTTTCGGTGCCTATGCAGACGGGAATCATGTCGATTGATGCGATGATTCCCATCGGGCGTGGCCAGCGTGAATTGATCATTGGCGACCGCGCCACGGGCAAGACCACCATCGCTGTGGACACGATCATCTCCCAGGCCCAGCAAAACAAGGCCGCCGAGCAGGGCAAACTCCAGAACCACAAGCCCATCTTTTGCATCTATGTGGCCATCGGCCAAAAACTCTCTAACGTGGCACGCATCCACAAAATCCTCGAAGACGCCGGGGCCATGGAATACACAACCATCGTCTCGGCCTCTGCCTCGGACGCCGCGGCCATGCAGTATATCGCGCCCTATGCCGGATGCGCCATCGCAGAATACCTCATGGATAAGGGCCAGGATTGTTTGATCGTCTTCGATGACCTCTCCAAGCACGCCGTGGCCTACCGTCAAGTCTCGCTCATTTTGCGCCGCCCGTCAGGGCGCGAAGCCTATCCGGGTGACGTGTTCTATCTCCACTCTCGCCTGCTAGAACGCTCGGCCCGGCTCACCGCGGCCGCAGGCGGCGGCTCTCTCACCGCGCTGCCCATCATTGAAACCCAGGCAGGCGACGTCTCGGCCTATATCCCAACTAACGTGATTTCTATCACCGACGGCCAAATCTATCTGGAAACCGACCTTTTCTATCAAGGGATTCGGCCCGCCATTTCGGTTGGCCTCTCGGTGTCGCGCGTCGGATCGGCGGCCCAGACCAAGACCATCAAGTCGGTGGCCGGCACCACCAAGCTCGACCTGGCACAATTTCGCGAACTGCAAGCCTTCGCACAGTTCGGCTCAGACCTCGACGCCTCAACCAAGCAAAAACTCGACCGGGGGGCACGTATTGTGGAGCTCTTCAAACAAAACCAATACAGCCCGCTGAGCATGGAAATGGAGTGTATCTATCTGTTTGCCATGCAGAACGGCTACTTCGATGACGTCGCGGTGGCCGAGGTCAAACGCTTTCAAGCCGCGCTGGGCGAGTATTTTAACACCCGCAAAGGCGACTTGCTCGACAAGATCCGCAACGAGAAGCCCGATCTCAAAAAGGACGCCGCCATGGTGGAGGTCGTCAAACAGGCGGTCGAAGACTTCAAGAAGTCGTGGAAATAACTGATTCTGCTGGCAGCCGCTCATTCTGATCATCGATCCCATTCCCTCTCATGGCCAACCTCCGCGACATCCGCCGCCGCATCAAGTCGGTTAAAAACACCGCGCAAATCACTCGCGCGATGCAGTTAGTCGCGGCGGCCAAAATGAAAAAGGCGCAGGACCAAGCGCTCGCCGGGCGCGATTACGCCCAGCAGCTCACCCAGATGCTCTTTGATATACGGCGCAACTTTACGCAAGAATCCCACCCGTTGTTAGAGCAGCGTGTGGGCACCCGCGAGCTGGTGCTGGTCATCTCGACCGACAAGGGCCTGTGTGGCCCACTCAATACGAACCTGACCCGAAAAATCAGGGCGCACACCGCGCCCGACGCCCACTTTGTCACCGTCGGGCGCAAGCTACGCATCTTTTGTGAGAAACTCGGCAAGCGAGTCATTGCGGATTTCACCGTGAGAGACCCGGTGCCATTTTCCCAAACCCGCCCGGTCGCCAAGTTTATCACCCACGAGTTTCTCTCAGGAAACTATGACAAGGTGACCATCGCCTTCACCCGATTTGTCAACACGCTGCGTCAGGAGGCCGAGGTGGTGACGCTTCTGCCGATTCAAAGCCACCGCGCTGGCGAGGAGCAAGCGTTTGAATCTATCGGCAGAGGATTCAACGTCGAGCAACACCTCCAGGACCCCTTCTTGGATTATACCTTCGAACCGAATCCTGCGGCAGTCTTCGCGGCCGTGCTTCCCCTCTATCTGAATTACGAGGTCTTCCAGGCACACGTCGAGTCCCGCGCGTCAGAACACTCGGCACGGATGGTCGCCATGAAGGCCGCCACAGATAACGCTAACAAGTTCATCAAGGAACTCACCCTCGAATATAACAAACTGCGACAGGGAGCCATCACCTCCGAACTGCTAGAAATCACCACCGCCATGAAGGCGATGGAATGACCGGCCACCCCATCACATCTCACTTCTCACCCTCTGACCTTCTCCCATGATTAACCAAGGAACTATCGTCCAGATCATCGGCGCCGTTATCGACGCCGACTTCTCCAAGGCAAGCAAACTGCCTGAAATCTATAACGCCTTGGAAATCCAGTACTTCCTCAACGGCGTGGACACCAAACTCGTCCTGGAAGTCCAGCAACACCTCGGCGACGGCTGGTTGCGCGCGGTGGCCATGTCCACCACCGACGGCCTGAAGCGCGGCATGGTTCTCACCGACACGGGTAAGTCCATCGCCGTGCCGGTGGGCAAGCAGGTGCTCGGGCGCATCTTCAACGTCACCGGAGATCTGGTAGATGAAAACGTACCCATCGAGGATGCGTCGTTGCGCTCGCCCATCCACAGGCCTGCCCCAACGTTCACCGAACAATCTGCTAACACGGAAGTGTTAGTCACAGGCATCAAGGTGATCGACCTGATCTGCCCGCTGCTCAAAGGCGGCAAGGGTGGCATGTTTGGCGGTGCGGGCGTCGGTAAAACCGTCGTCATCATGGAGCTCATCAATAACATCGCCAAAGCCCACGGCGGGTTCTCCGTCTTTGCCGGGGTGGGCGAACGCACACGCGAAGGGAACGACCTCTACTGGGAAATGATCGAGTCGGGCGTCATCGCCACCGAAAAAGATGAACATGGCCACCCGAAACTCAACGCCCAGGGAAACCCGGTTCTCGCAGAAGGCTCAAAAGTGGCCCTCTGTTACGGCCAGATGAACGAACCGCCGGGAGCACGCCTGCGCGTGGCTCTCTCCGCGCTCACCATGGCCGAGTATTTCCGCGACGAGGAAAACCAGGACGTGCTGCTTTTCATCGATAACATTTTCCGGTTTTCTCAAGCTGGTTCCGAGGTATCTGCGCTGCTAGGGAGAACTCCCTCGGCCGTCGGTTACCAACCGACGCTCGCGGAGGAAATGGCGGGCTTGCAAGAACGCATCACCTCCACAAATAAAGGATCCATTACTTCGATCCAGGCGGTTTATGTGCCAGCGGACGACCTAACCGATCCGGCACCCGCCAACACCTTTGCCCACCTGGACGCCACGGTGGTTCTGGAGCGATCCCTCGCCGAGCAGGCGCTCTTTCCTGCGGTGGACCCGCTGGCCTCGACGTCCAAGGCGCTCGCTCCAGACATCGTCGGCGAAGAACACTACCGCGTCGCTCGCGGCGTCCAACAGGTGCTGCAACGCTACAAGGACCTCCAGGACATCATCGCCATTCTGGGCATGGACGAGCTTTCCGATGAGGACAAGACCTCGGTGTTCCGGGCCCGCAAAATCCAACGTTTCCTCACGCAACCCTTCCATGTGGCCGAGGTGTTCACTAACGTGCCGGGCGTCCTCTGTTCCATCGAAGATACCGTCAAAGGCTTCGCCCAAATCCTCGACGGCAATCTCGACTCGGTCCCCGAAGGCAATTTCTACATGAAGGGCAACATCGATTCCGTCGCCCGATCGTAAAAATTTCAAATCTCAAATCTCAAATCTCAAATCTCCACCCACCCACCCACCCATGCCGCTGCACTTAGAGATTGTGACTCCCGAGAAGAAGGTTTTTTCGGGTGAGGTGGACAACGTCTATCTGCCCGGTGAGGAAGGGGAAATCGGCGTGCTGCCTCAGCATGCCGGCCTAGTGACGGCCCTCAAACCCGGCGAGTTGCGCACCCAGCACGACGGC
>JBDLWH010000340.1:0-2884 GCA_039804325.1 Verrucomicrobiota bacterium | reverse complement strand
TCTCCCTCCACTTCTACCCTCAGACATCGATGAAACTCTTCTACCAACTCAAGCTCGACGCCATCCTCCTGCCCGCCATCGCCCTGCTTATCTGCCTCGGCGGCTGGGCTGCCATCGCCGGTCATGGCAAGACCACGGTCTCGGTGGATGACTGGGGCGACAAAGTCACCAAGATCGAGCGCTTCGGTCTCTCCAAAAACCTTCCCTCCCCTTCGGAAACCTGGATCGCTAGCAAGCCATACATCGTTGAGCCCTTCGCCAAGCGCGGTGAGCTTGACCAGGGTATCCTCCGCTTCGCCTGGCTATCTCTCAAACTCGTCGCCCAAGGCTATGCCATTGCCCTGCTCCTTGGCACACCTATCGGCTTCCTTCTAGGCCTTTCCAAAAACTTCACCCGCGCCTTCGACCCAGTCATTCAGATCCTTCGACCGGTCTCCCCACTCGCCTGGTTACCGCTCGGCATGGTGCTTTTCAGCGGTTTGAAAATTATGGACTCCGACGGTCGCTCGGTCTTCGGCACTTCGGACGCCGCCGCGCTTTTCACCATCGCCATCTGCGCGATGTGGCCCACCGTCCTCAACACGGCCGTCGGCGTCCGCGCCGTCCCGCAAGACTATTTGAACGTCGCCAAGGTCCTCAAACTCTCCAGCACCAAGACTCTCTTCAAGATTCTCATCCCCTCTGCACTGCCCTACATGTTCACCGGCTTTCGCCTCTCGTTGGGTATCGCTTGGCTTGTCATCGTCGCCGTGGAAATGCTCATCGGCAAACCCGGAGTCGGCGGTTTTCTCTGGCAGCAATACAACGCCAATAGCTACGCCCACATCATCCTTTCCATCCTCACCATTGGCTTGATCGGCTACGTGCTCGACCGCGCCATGAGCCTGATTGAGAGCCGCTTCCGCACCGCATAACACCCATGCCGCCCATCATCGAATTTTCAGACGTCTCCAAAAGCTTCGGCCGCCCGAACGAGCGCAACACCGTCCTCCTCGACATCAATCTCACCATCAAGGAAGGCGACTTCGTCTCCATCATTGGTTATTCCGGCAGCGGCAAAAGCACCCTCATCAACCTCATTGCTGGTCTGCTCAAACCAGATACCGGGACGGCTAAAATGGACGGTAAAATCATCGCCGGCCCCGGTCCCGAGCGCGGCATCGTTTTCCAGAACTACTCGCTGCTTCCATGGCTGACCGTGGCAGAAAACGTCCGCCTCGCCATCGACCAGATCTTTCCTTGTCTGTCCGAAAAGGAGCGCTCCGACCGCACCGCCGAATATGTGGACATGGTCAAACTAACTACCGCCTCCCACAAGTATCCGAAGGAGCTCTCCGGCGGCATGCGCCAGCGCGTCTCCGTCGCCCGCGCCCTCGCCGTCAATCCACGTATCCTCCTGCTTGACGAGCCGCTCTCCGCGCTCGACGCACTCACCCGCGCCACCCTTCAGGACGAAATCGCGGACATCTGGCAGCGTAACCGCACCACCGTCATCTGGATCACCAATGATCCCGACGAGGCCTTGCTAGTCGCAGACCGCGTCATCCCGCTACTTCCCGGCTCCAAAGGCGCGACTCTCGGGCGCGAAATCCTCGTGCCCATCGAGCGCCCGCGCGACCGCCGCGAGGTCATTAAAATCCCCGAGTTCAAGGATCTAAAAATCCAGCTCGTCACCACCCTGCTCGATGCCAAGCGCGACAGCACGCCCACCCTCATCAAGAAGCTTTCCGTCCCCGATCTCCTTCCCGAAGACCTCGGAGTGAAAACCCACTTCAGCCTGTTCGACCGCCCCGAACCCCGCCGCCGCTCACGCCTCGAGCGCGAGGAACTCAAAATCGAAGCTTCATGAATTCCCAAGCACCCATCCTCGAACTTTTCAAACTTTCCAAGATCTATCCAACACCGAAGGGCCCGGCCGTCATCGTCAAGGACTTCAATCTCAATCTCGCCCAAGGCGAGTTTGTCACACTCATCGGCCATTCTGGCTGCGGGAAATCCACCGTGCTCGCAATGGTCGCCGGGCTCACAAGAGCGACCGATGGCGCAATGATCCTCAACGGCCGCGAGACCGACGAGGCCGGTCCCGATCGTGGCGTCGTCTTCCAGTCGCCCTGCCTCCTGCCTTGGATGAGTGCCTTTGAAAACGTCATGCTTGGCGTGAATCAGGTCTATTTCAACGCTCCAAAATCTGAGCGCCGTGAACTCGCCGAGTATTATTTATCTGTCGTCGGTCTCGGCAATGCCATGCACAAATACCCCGGCGAACTCTCGCAAGGCATGCGCCAGCGTGTCGGCATTGCCCGCGCCTTCGCTCTCCAGCCGAAGATGCTCTTGCTGGACGAACCCTTCGGCATGCTCGATTCCCTCACCAAGATGGAGCTCCAAGAAGTTCTGCTCGCCCTATGGCGGCGCAACAAGCTCACCACGCTGATGGTCACTCACGACGTGGACGAGGCGATTTTCCTCTCCGACCGCGTCGTCATGATGACCGATGGTCCCGAGGCGGAAGTCGGCGAGATCTTCGACATCCCCTTCGAGCGCCCCCGCAACCGGGCCGCCATCCTGGCTGATCCACGTTATCAGGATATCCGCAACCACCTGCTCACCTACCTCAACGAGCGCTCTCACATCCGCCCCAGTCGGCTAAAATCACCGGAGAGCACGGCAGAGAGAACCAGCAAGGTGTGATGACCCGGATTCATGCGATAGGTGATTAGGGAATGAGCACAGCGCATACAATTCCAAGACGTTGGCCCGTCGGGTGCTTAGTCACTATCACCTCCACATGAAAATCAGCGACCTCAAATCCTCCGGCCACTGGCCGACCCTCCTCACCGCCTTCCTTTACTTCGATTTCTCCTTCATGGTCTGGACACTTCTCGGT
>JBDLWH010000339.1:0-3255 GCA_039804325.1 Verrucomicrobiota bacterium | reverse complement strand
CTCAACTGCCAAGCCTACGTTTCGCCCATCAACCCTCGTGGTGTCCATGTCGTGGACGAAAATACATCCCTCTAAATCCAAATCACGGAGCCATTACCCTAGGCTCTCGTCGGGCTCATTGGTAGTTTAGGTGGCAAAATCATGGCATCGCATTTAGCGCTCTATCATCGTGCTCTATCATTCCACAAACAACCCGTCCCACCGCGTCGCCCTGAAAGACGCCATCCTGCGCTCGCTGCCCCCAGATGGCGGCCTCTACATGCCCGATGCTCTCCCGCTGCTCAACGCCGATTTTTGGAGTGTCTGGCGCGACCTTTCTTTCCAGGAAATCGGCTGCGCCGTGGCACGCGCGTTCTTTTCCCCCGATGTGCCCGCTGCTTCGTTAGATGATATCGTCGCTCGCTCACTCACCTTCGATGCGCCTCTCGTCACGCTCGGACCAGGCGACCATTTGTTAGAGCTATTTCATGGGCCTACGCTTGCCTTCAAGGATTTCGGGGCACGCTTCATGGCCCGCCTCATGGCTTGGCTCACCCGCGGTGACGACCGAGTGCTCACCGTGCTGGTGGCCACGTCGGGCGATACCGGTGGTGCGGTGGCGGCCGCGTTCCACCATGTCCCCGGCACCCGCGTGATCATCCTTTACCCAAAAGGCATGGTCTCGGGCCTCCAGGAAAAACAACTCACCGCCCTGGGTGGCAATATCACCGCCTTGGAAATCGATGGCTCGTTTGACGTTTGCCAGACACTGGTTAAATCCGCCTTGCTTGACGGCGATCTCTCAGAACGGCTCAACCTCACCTCCGCCAATTCGATCAACCTCGCCCGCCTCGTCCCCCAGAGTTTCTACTATATCCATGCCGCCCGCCAGTTACCCGACGGCGTGATACCTGTTTTTGCGGTGCCCTCTGGAAACTTAGGCAACCTCACCGCTGGTTTGCTCGCCAAACAACTCGGCCTGCCTGTCCATCACTTTCTAGCAGCCACTAACCGCAACGACGTGGTCCCCCAATTCCTCCACTCTGGAACCTACTCCCCGCGTCCCAGCGTGCCTACCCTCTCTAACGCCATGGATGTCGGAGCCCCATCTAACTTTGTGCGCCTGTTATCCCTTTTTGACGGCTCATGGCACGCCATGCAATCCACCCTCACCGGCATGGCCTTCACCGACGATCAAACCCGCGCCGCCATCCGTGATGTTCACGCGCTCTATGAATACGCCATCGACCCCCACGGCGCCGTCGCCTGGCTGGCGGCAAAATCTTGGCGCGCAGCCCACCCCGACTGCGCCACCATCACCCTAGAAACCGCCCACCCCGCAAAGTTCCCCGACGTGATGAACGCCGAAATCGCGCCTCACCACGTCACCATACCCGACCGCCTCGCCATCCTCGCTCACCAAAAAAAAGTCGCTATTCCGCTACCACCCGACCGCGCGACCTTTCACAACTGGCTGCGAGCATCCGCTTGAAAAATGGCCTATTGCACGCCTATTTCCGTAAAGTCACCGGCGACACTGTGGAAACGACTGTGGAAAATGCTCTCATTTTCTTCCCCGGCGCACCTTGCGCACAAAGGCGTTCATCGCGGGTTCATGGGCCTCAATGCGCTCGACAAGTTTGAGCTGCGTCCGACATCTGTCGCGATTGTGACCAAGACGCTGGGTCTTGAAATAAACATCTCCCTCGAGATGGTCGGTGAGAAATCGAATGCCGACTTCTAGGCTCATGAGTTTACCGGCATAGGCGAGGTGCTCGATCTCGGTGTCATTGATAAAATCGCCCGCCGCGTGGAGGTACCCTTCGACGAGGGCCTCAAACATGGGCATCTGCATCTCCACTTTGGATAAGTCGGTTTCATCCTCGTCGGCCGGACTCGTGGCGCTACGCACCAAATCCCCGAAGTCATAGAGCACGAGGCCTGGCATCACCGTGTCGAGATCGATCACGCACACGGCCTCGTCCGAGGACGCGTCAATCATCACGTTGTTGATCTTTGTGTCGTTATGGGTCACTCTAACGGGTATTGCTCCGGCATCAACCAGATCGAGCAATCGCCCGGTGAGGGATTCGCGCTGACAAATAAAGTCAAATTCCTTGCGCACGGCGTCGAGGCGGCCCAGTGGGTCCGCTTTGGCCACCTCCATGAGGCGAGCGAAACGTTTGCGCGTGTGGTGAAAGTCCGGGATGGTTTCCTTGATGATCCCAGCATCGAGATCGCTCACCAAATCTTGAAACGAGCCGAAGGCTCTGGCCGCCTGATACGCTTGCCGGGTATTTTCGACCACATCATAGGTGACGCAGCCTTCGATATAATTGTAGCAGCGCCAAACGGAGCCGTGCTCGTCCTCAATCCAAGCACCGCCCGACCTAGCAGGAAACAGATTGAGGGTTTGCCCGCCGAGGTCATTTTTCAAGCGCAGCACGCGTGCATTGATGTGGCGCGTGACGTTTTCGACATTATCCATCACAGCGTAGGGATCCTTGAAGACGTGTCGATTGATTGCCTGGATGATGTAGCGCTGGTCGCTGCCATTGGCTTGCCGATAGGTCGCACAGTAGGTGGCGTTGATGTGACCGCTATTAATTTCCTCGCCGAGAGTGAATGTTCCCTGCACCGCAAACTGAGAGCCGATGGATGAAACTAATTGTTGGACTGCGGGATCGACCGGGCAGTTAGGTGTGGATGCGGTGCTCATGAAGGTGACGGCTTGCCCCTGAGGGTAATAACCGGACTGCCCGTCCGCAACCCCTAATCACTTGCTACGACCAGCGTGACACATCCCCGCCCTCCTCACCACAACCCCAAAAACAAAAAATAAAAAATTCGCCGGCATAGTTCGGTTATTGTATCATCGCATCGTTATGAAAACACAATTTGCCTTTTCTCCCTGGTTGCGCGGTTCCGTGTTGGCGTTGATTGGCCTTGGTCTAGGAGCTAGCACGAGTTGCATGACCACCTATGACGCCAACGGTCGGCCCGTGCAATCCGTAGATCCAGCAGTGGCGGTGGCAGGAGCCGCCGCAGCTGGAATTGCTGGTTACGCGATTGCTAACAGCAATGACCACCATCACAAAGGTTATTATTACGACGGTGGCTACCATCCACGCCCTCATCACCGCCATCATGGCTATTCTTACTAAAACCGTTAGTCACCCCTAGCGGTTATACTGTCGCGCATGACGGTTTGTGGAAATTTCCTAAGGGTTTCCCACAAAAATGACAGCGCGGCAGTATCACTGACTCGCTCGACAA
>JBDLWH010000338.1:0-5304 GCA_039804325.1 Verrucomicrobiota bacterium | reverse complement strand
ATTAATCTGGATCGAGCGGGCCGACGGGCCGGAGTCGATGATGATATCGAGGCGAAAATCCTCCATCGCTGGATACAGGTATTCCTCGATGGCCGGATGCAGGCGGTGAATTTCATCAATAAATAACACGTCGCCTTTCTGGATGTTGGTCAAAATCCCCGCCAAATCCCCTGCCTTTTCAATCTGCGGCCCTGAAGTCGTGTGCAACTGGCTCCCTGCCGCCCGCGCTATCAAATTGGCCAGCGTCGTTTTGCCCAGCCCCGGCGGACCCGACAATAACACGTGGTCAAGAACATCCCCACGACGCTTCGCGGCCTCTAACATCAATAACAGTCTATCCTTCACCTTTTCCTGGCCGATGAATTCGGAAAACGCGGGCGGCCGCAGCGAGACGTCGAACGGCGTCGGCGGCGCGGCGGTGGTGGTCTGGTAAAAATTTTCGGGCATCGGGCGGGCAAGCGGATTGGAACCGATGTGGCGACCGGAGTGAAGCGCGGATTTCGTGTGTCGTGGATGTGCGGGATGGCCGTTTGCCTCAGCGCGCAATCCGCGCCGAATTTTCCCTTCATTTGGCCTTGCCACCGGTCAATCGCCCCCTAGTCTCGCCCTTCGTTTTTCTTTCTCTTGCAGGCGGTTGGAGCCCCGGTGCCTGTGAGAATTCCTTGCCGGGGCGGATCAGAAGGAAGCACGAACTCACAAACACACAACACAACCCCAAACCAAACACCACTATGGCTTACGCATGTGCGCAACCCACCAATCAGGAACTTAACGACCTTATCGACTCGAAGTTCCGCGAATTCCGCGAAGGATCGATCGTCAAAGGCACCATCCTTGAAATCAGACCCCAAGTCGTCCTAGTCGATATCGGCTACAAGTCCGAAGGTGCTATCCCGTCTAACGAATTCGAGGACGAGGAAATCGAAATCGGCGACGAAGTCGAAGTGCTTCTCGAAAAACTCGAAAACGAAGAGGGCATGGTCGTGCTCTCCAAGGAAAAAGCCGCCCACAAGCAGAACTGGGAAAAGATCGTCAAGGTCTTCCAAGACGGCGGTCTCGTGCGAGGCAAAGTCAAAGCGGTCGTCAAAGGCGGCCTCACCGTCAACGTCGGCGTGGAAGCGTTCCTGCCGGGCTCCCAAGTGGACATCATTCCGCCGAAAGATCTCAACGAATACGTCGGCAACGTTTACGAATTCAAAATCGTCAAGGTCAACGACGAGCGCAAAAACATCGTGCTCTCCCGCCGTGAAGTCATCGAAGCCGAGCGCTCGGAACTTCGCCAACAGTTCCTCCAAACCGTCAAAATCGGCGACAAAGTCGTCGGTGCGATCAAGAACATCACCGATTTCGGTGCCTTCGTGGACCTGGAAGGCATGGACGGCCTGCTTCACATCACCGACATGTCGTGGGGCCGCATCAACCATCCTTCGGAAATCCTCCACATCGGCCAATCCGTCGATGTCGTCATCCTCGACGTGGACCGCGAAAAAGAACGCGTATCCCTCGGCCTCAAACAAATGTCCGAAAACCCGTGGGAGGACATCGAACGGAAATACCCGATCGGCCACCACGTCAAAGGCCGCGTCACCAAACTCCTCCCCTACGGCGCATTCGTCGAAATCGAACGCGGCGTCGAAGGCCTCGTTCACGTCTCGGAACTCTCGTGGGTCAAGCGCATCACTCGCCCGAGCGATGTCCTCGAAATCGGCCAGGAAATCCACGCCGTCGTCCTTGGCATCAGCATCGAAGAACAAAAAATCTCGCTCGGTGTGCGCCAACTCGATTCTAACCCGTGGGACGAAATCGAACTTCGCTACCCGGTGGGTGCCACCATCACCGGCCCGGTGCGCAACCTCACCGCCTACGGCGCGTTTGTGGAACTCGAAGAAGGCATCGACGGCATGATCCACGTCTCGGACATGTCCTGGACACGCAAGATCAACCACCCATCCGAAGTCCTCAAAAAGGGCGACGAAGTGGAAGCTTGCGTCCTCGCCATCGACAAGGTCAACCAACGCGTCTCTCTCGGTATCAAACAAACCGAAGGCGACCCGTGGAGCCTCATCGACGGCCGCTTCAAGGTCGGCGACATCGTCAAAGGCACCGTGGCCAAAATCGCCTCGTTCGGCGCCTTCATCAGCCTCGACGGCGAAATCGATGGCCTCATCCACATCTCGCAACTCAGCGAAGACCACGTGGAAAAGGTCAAAGACATCATCAAGGTGGGCGAAGAAATCGAAGCCCGCGTCATCAAGGTGGACAAAGTCGAACGCCGCATCGGCCTCTCGATCAAAGCCGTCGGCTACTCGGAAGAGCAGCTCAAAAAGGAAAGCGCCAGCTTCGAGAGCCTCCGCCCATCCAGCGAGATGGTCGGCCTCGAACAAGCGTTCAACCTTGCCGCTGCCGCCTCCGAAGACTGGAGCCCTGGCCAAGACTAACCCTAACGCGATGGCCATCACCGGCTATCGCAACTAGCAACCTATCAACAAAAGCCGGACGGTTCACCCCGTCCGGCTTTTCGTTTGTCTGTCACTCTGTCAGGGAAGAGCGGTGGCCTCTCAGTCTCTGCGGCCAAGAGCAAGCATCAGAAAATACAATAACTGGGCGATGGATCCGACGGCGGCGACGACGTAGGTCATGGCCGCCCAGAAGAGCGCCTTTTCCGCCTTGTCCTGTTCCATGCTGGCGACCATGCCGCTGGTCTCTAACCATGCCAAGGCCCGCCGGCTGGCATCGAACTCAACGGGCAACGTCACAATGGAAAAAACCGTGGTGACCCCAAAAAGACCCACCCATAGCCATAACATGGTGGAATTGTGCATCAACCCAACACCTAACAAGCCGGCCAACATGATGAAGTTGAGGATCTGACTGGAAAATTGCACGGCAGGCACCATTTTTGAGCGAAAACCTAACCAAACATACGCCGCTTGGTGTTGCAGTGCGTGACCGCATTCGTGAGCGGCGACGGCGGCGGCGGCCACCGAGTTTACCTGATAGACTGATTCGCTCAGGTTGACGGTTTTTTTGAGTGGATCGTAGTGATCGGTGAGTTGGCCAGGCACACTGATGACGCGCACGTCGGTGATGCCGTTCTGGCGAAGCATGGCCTCGGCGATCTGCCCGCCTGTCAAGCGGATAGGAATCTGTGAGTATTCGGCGAATCGCCTCTTGAGCATGCCGCTGATGAGCATGCTGGCAAGGAATGTGCCGCCTATGATGAGCCAATAGATTAGCGAAAAACCACCGGGGGCGTATCCGATCTGAGCAAGGTCATTGGCTGCAAACATCATGGGACGAGCATAGCCGGATTGCTCCGGTGTGCAACTGGCTTGTGCGCTTGCCAATCCACGCGGCGGCGGCAAGGTGGAACTCCGCACATGAAATTCTCCTTCATCATCTACTCGATCGCGGCGGCATCCGGCGAGCTCGGCCCAAAAACGGCGGAGGGTGACGGTCAAGTGCCGGAGGGATTTTACTTTGTGCCACCCGCTGCCATGAATCCGGCAAGCCAATTTCACCTCGCGTTTAACATCGGCTACCCGAATGAATATGACCGCAGTCACCAGCGCAGCGGCAGTGCGATCATGGTCCATGGCAACTGCGTTTCCATCGGCTGCCTGGCCATGACAGACGCGAAGATAGAGGAAATTTACACCCTCTGCACCGCCGCTCAGGAAGGTGGTCAGCCGTATTTCCGCATTCATCTCTTCCCCTTTCGCATGACGACCGCACGCCTCCAAGCCGGAGCTGGAACGACGAATGATGAATTTTGGCAAAATCTCAAGCAAGGCTATGACATCTTCGAGCAGAGCCACGTCCCGCCTGAAGTGACGGTGGCAGCGGGGCTCTACCTCTTCAAATAGCCGCCCACTCACGCCGTTCTATACCCGCCCATTCCCCGCCCCTCCGGTCCGGCCACCGGCTCTTTCGATGGGTTTCACCACACAAGCAATTTCCTAGCAGTTACGCGTGACGCGGACAGCGTTGGCCAAAGCCGAGGCGGCAGCGAACACGGTTGCCTCATCTCTAGGAGGAGGTTTCCGTGTGGAGGACTCAGTTGGTCCGGTGTTCATCCGACATGTCTGTTATACTGCCGCGCCTCATGTTTTGTGGAAACGGTCAGGGCATTTCCACAAATTGTCATGCGCGGCAGTATAAATAGATAACCTCGGATTGAAAAATTGAGTGTAAGCAAAACCTGGCTAAAGATCGGAATTTGGGAATCTAGTTGGGAGCAAGCTCCCCTTGCATTAACCGCGCCTTGCGGCGCATAATCCCGTGACATGATAAGTTAAGGTGTGGCCTTTCGGCCTCCCCTCTTCCCATAAAAGAATCATCTGACATGAATACGAACAAATTCAACCAGCTTGCTGCCCGCGCCCTCGCGAACATTGACCGGACCGCCACGCACGCCAACCAGCTTGCTGCCCGCGCAAACGCGGCCGGAGATAAGGCACTTACTCTCAGCCGCAAGCTTCGCCGCCACCCGATCGCCACCAGCATGCTGTCGCTTGCCATGGTGGGCCTGGGGGCGTTCACCATCTCCAGCTACTGTGCGACGCCCGCACCCGCACCCGTGGGTGCGCCTAAAAACCTTGCACCCGTATCCCGGACTTTCGATTTCGACATCACCGTGCCGCTGTTCTACAACGGCCAGAATATCGGCTCCACCGTGATCCCCAAAGGCAATTCCGTGGACGTTCTCGGTGAAACCGCAACCAGTATAACCATCCGCCACATGGAAGTCACCCTCACCATTACCAAGCCGGGTAAAGCGCCGGTGACTCCGATGACATCCACTGTGGCTCCTAAAATGACCGCACAGCCGGTCAAGCCGGCTGGCACTAGCAACAATCCCGCCCCAACCCGTGACACAAGCCACGATGCTGAACACGCCCGGATGAGCAAGATTCCAGAACGGAAACTCCCCTATCCAATCCAGGAGATTGTAATTGAAGCCGATGGCACTTATACCGTCGGGCAATACACCCATAACTTCACCTACTCCTACGAACGGATTGGCACCAAACTGCGGCTGCTCAACACAACCGGGAGCTGGAACATTTGGGAAGTGGAAGAGGCCAATACATTCGAGTCCATCTTCAAAACCGACCCCAAATTACAGGAAGCCATCGTCAGAGAAGCGCCCAACCACGGGCCGAACTGGACAGAAGAAATCATCGCTGAAGAAACTTCCAAAAAGACGCGGATACTAATGGTGCCAAACAAAATGGCTATCCCGGCCAACACACCGATCAAGGACGTGCTCACGCTCATTGCAAAGCGAGACCCACGCATGCA
>JBDLWH010000337.1:0-3908 GCA_039804325.1 Verrucomicrobiota bacterium | reverse complement strand
CGATGGATGGGCATGACTGGGAAGAGTTGGTCGATGGCCCAGGAATCCGGCAGCGATTGGAAGAGCGAGAAGTTGCCGTAGTAGAAATCCACGAGGGTGGAGGAGAGTTCGCGGAGATCTTCCGGGATATCATCGAGTTGAGCGATGAGGTTAGAAATGCGGGTCAGGATATGCCAGAACCAGGCTTCTGCTAGGCCGCGTTCGCGCAGGGTGGCGTTGCCATAGAAGAACTGCGAGCGCATTTGGTCGCGGTAATAGGCGGCGTCGTTGAAGCTTTCTTGGAGGTTTTTTTTGTTAAGTGTTTTATGGACGTCGATGAGGTTGGTGAGATTTTGGGGAGCGTTTTGGGGGATGGTGGGAGCTTCCTCGCTGGTTTGGGCGCGTGTGACGTCAAGGACGTTGAAGACGAGCACCGAGTAATAGGCGACGACGGCGCGGCCGCTTTCGGAGATGAGGTTGGGATGATCGACGCCCGCTTTGTCGCAGATCTGAGAGACGACTTCGACGATATCGGTGCAGTATTCGGGGACCGAGTAATTGCAGGACGAGTGGAAATTCGTGTGTGAGCCGTCGTAATCGACAGCCATACCGCCGCCGATGTCGAGCACACCCATAGGAGCGCCCTCCTTGACGAGGTCGCAATACATGCGCACGGCCTCGGTGGCACCCTCGCGGATGGCGGCGATGTTAGGGATTTGTGACCCTTGGTGGTAGTGGAGCATTTTGAGGCAGTCGAGGGAGCCGACGGCTTTGAGGTGGTCCACCACGCCGATGACTTGGGCGGCGTTGAGGCCGAAGACCGACTTATCTCCGGCGCTATCTTGCCAGTGACCTGAGCCGCGGGTTGAGAGGCGCACGCGGACGCCGAGGTTGGGGAGGACTCCGATTTTGTGAGATCGTTGGAGGATGAGTTCCAGCTCGCTGGGCATTTCCAGGACGAGCATGATTTTGAGGCCCATTTTTTGTGAATGGAGGGCGAGGTCGATGAATTCCTCGTCTTTATAGCCATTGCAAATGATATAGGCATGGGGGTCATGCATGTGGGCGAGGGCGGCGATGAGTTCGGGTTTTGAGCCGGCTTCCAGGCCGTAGTGGTATTTTTTCCCGAACTCGGCGATTTCCTCGATGACCTGGCGTTGTTGGTTCACCTTGATGGGATAGACGCCGCGATATTCGCCGCGGTAGTTAGACTCTTTGATGGCCTTGCGGAAGGACTCATTAATTTCCGCGATGCGCGAGTGCAAGAGATCGCGGAAGCGCAACAAGACGGGCAAGTGGGTGCCACGTTCGTGGAGTCCCTCGATGACCTCGAAAAGTGAGACCTCTTTACCGACTTCGTCGTCTTCAAGACGTACGGTGACATGGCCCTTGCGGTTGACGCCGAAGAATCCATGGCCCCAAGATTCCAGGCCGTAGAGTTCGGAGGATTGTTCCGGGGTCCAGTCGGCGGGGGTTTTGCGTTTGGCAGATTTTGGGGCGGCGGTGGGAGCGGGAGAGGCGGGTGGAATCATGAATGGATGGGCGGGAACGGAGAGAAAGGTTATGCAAAAGCGTCATGGGGCTTTCCAATTGGGAAACTCGGTCTTGAGTTGGAGGCGGTATTTTTGCGCTTCGGACGGGTCATTTTGTTGATCGAGGGCGGCGATAAGTTTAGACAGAGCGAGGGGCTTGAGATCCTTGTCCTCATGGAAATTGACGACGATGAGGAATTCCGCGGAGGCTTTTTGTGGGTTGTTAGCCTTCATTTCGAGGTTGCCGAGGAGGATACGGAGGCCAGCGCTGGTTCGGCCTTGGGGGCGAAGGGCGAGGGCCTCATCGGCGGCCTTGCGAGCGTCGGCCGGTTGATCGAGGGCGAGGAGTGCGCGTCCGCGGTCGAGCAAGCCGTCGGCTTTCCATGCGGGATTGTCTTCGATGGCGAGCACGTTATCGGCGGCGGTGAGAGCGGCGGCGGGTTGGGCGATTTCGAGGCGAGCTTTGGTGAGGTATCGCCAGACTTCCTTGGGGGTGGCGCGGGGTTCGTCGGGGCTGGCGATGAGAGAGAGTGCTTTGGCCGCCATTGGGTAATCGCCGGCATTGAACGACTGCATGCCGGACCACTGGATGGCTTGATCGGGGATGTCGGAGATGTATTTTCCGTCGATGGCGAGGATGATTTCTGCGGTTAGTTTGTTAGCATCCTGGGAGGAGAAGTAGCCAAGGGCGAGGAGGATTCCGGCGTGTTTGTGGTAGGCGTCAGGGCGGAGGGCACGGGCTTTATCGAGATAGGGGATAGAGTCCTTGGCGGTGTTTGATTTCACGAGTCCCCAGCCAATCCAATAATTGGCTTCGGCTTGGAGGTTATCGCTGAGGGAATTGACATTTTTGAGTAGCCCGAGATACCGGGTGATCATGTCGGCAAAATTATTTTCGCTACGGCGCAGGCGAGCGGATTCGAGCCATGCGAAGGACACGAGATCATCGGGGGAGCCGGGTGAGGTGAGGCGGTCGAAATCAGCGATGGCTTTTTGAGGTTCATCGGTTTGGGCATAAGCCATGGCGCGCTTGCCGAGGGCGGAGGGGATGCGGGGATCATTTGGATAGTGGGAGATGAAGTCGGTGAGTGAGCGAATGGCCCCTTGGTGGTCACCGGCGATGGCCAAGCACCACCCGCGTTGATAGAGGAGGCCCGGGAGGTTTTTTTCGCTCACAGCGGAGGCGTTGACTTCGCTGTAAATTTTGGCGGCGGCGGCAGTTTCTTTACGTGAAAAGAGGGTTTCCGCCTTCATCATCAGAGCGGTGTGGATGCGGGAATCTGAGGGGCGATTTTTTTGATAGAGTTGGAGGAAAGCATCGACCTGATCAGGCAGGTGGCGACCTTCGATTTGGAAAAAGCAAAGTAAGCGATAGTAGGCGGCGTGGAAAGCGAGGTCGGATTCGGGATTGACGAGTTGTTCGACATTGCGGAACAAGGCGAGTGCTTGGGTAGGTTGTTTGAGGCGCAGGAAGGCCCGGGCGGCGATCATGAGGCGAGCGGCCTCTTTGTCGCCCTGAGCTTTGAGCGAGCCATCACGAAAAAGGTCGATGACTTCCTTGTATTGATTTTTGGCGAAGAGGTTACCCATCAGTGAGATTTGGGCGTCGGGTCGGAAATCCTCCATGCCCGGAGTGCGCAGAATGAGAGCAAGGTAATGGTTAGCTCGATCTAATTGGTCGAGTTTGGTGGCGGCGAGAGCGGCGTGGAGAGTGGCCTCGCCGCGTATTTTTGCAGGGGCGGGGGAGGTGGAGACGTCATCGAAGAGGGCGAGGGCGTCGATGGATTTGCCAGCTTTGAGGGTTAAGAGGCCGAGGGCGACTTTGGATTGGGGGGCGAAAAGCGAGCCGTCCGGGTCGTCGATCACCTTTTTAAAGGAGGTGGTGGCATCGCGGTCGCGACCGAGGAGGCGGTAACAATTGCCGGCGAAGTAGTGGCCACGTGGGCGTTCGTCGGGTTTGGCGGCAAATTCGGCATAGCGCTCGAACATGGGAGCGGCGAACGCGTATTCCGCTTTGTTATAGTGCTCGGCGGCGAGCGTGTAAGCGGCGGCGGCGGCCCATTTGCTTTTGCCATAGCGGTTCAGGAGCGTGTGGAAGCAGCGTTTGGCGTCATCGATTTGGCCGGATTGATAGTAGCTATTGCCGAGATACCACCATGCTAATTGTGCGTTTGGATGGTTAGGGAACGCCGTGAGATATTCGGCGAAAATCTGAGACGCGCGGCGGTAGTCATCGACGCGAGTTTCTAAATTGGTGCTGGTTTGAGCGGAGTCGTAGAGGTTTTTTCCACGCAGGAAGAAATCATTTGAGGCATCAGGAGTGAGAGTCGAGTCCTCTGGTGCCGTCGGGGTGAGTTGGGCACGAGCGGGGCAGGCGGCCAAGAGGAGGCAGGCGAG
>JBDLWH010000336.1:0-3318 GCA_039804325.1 Verrucomicrobiota bacterium | reverse complement strand
CGGGTTTGGCCCCGACTCCATTGAGCATTTCTTCCACTTGGGGGACAATTTTGACTTGAGAGACGATGAAGGCACCGGAGAGAACGCCGATGATGACGCCGGGAGTGACGGTCGCTTTTTTGAGTTGTTTGGTAAAAAACAATTCAGTTTTGAGGCGGGAGGCGAGTGACTGGAACGCTTGGTGGAGTTGACCTGCATCTGAGCCCGCCTGGATCAGGCCGATGATAGTTTCGTTGAAGCGGTGGGTTCGGCGGAACGCTTCGTGGACGTTCATGCCGGCGTTAATGTCCTCACGGATTTTCATTAACGCCTCCTCCATGGGCTTGTTCGGCAGGCCGTGACCGTAATACTTCAGGGCGTCGGCCGTGTTGATTTGAGCGCGCAACATTGAACCCAAGCCACGGAATAAATCAACGAGTTCCTTTTTGCTGAACTCCTTGACTTTTTTGGGTTGGGAGAGCGAGGCGAGCAGTCCTTTGGGGGCTGAGGCCGGGGTTGGTCGGAGGGTGGCGGATGATTTAGTCATCGGTGTAGGTCATGTCGATGACCTTGCTGACGGCGGCGAGGTCGGTTTTTCCATCGCGCAGGAGGCGTAATCCGCTGCGACGGAGGTTGGGGAGGATGCCTTCGTTAGCGACTTTGACTTCCAATTCGTATGGAGTGAGTTCGCCTTTCGAGAGCATGTCGGAGACTTTTGGGGTGATGGGGATGATTTCGAGGATGGCCGTGCGCCCGTTGTAGCCGGAGTTGCGGCATTCTTGGCAACCGCCGGGTTTGGCGACGAAGAGCGGGATGACGGCCCATGATTCGTCGAGGCAATAGGTTTTGCGGTCCAACTCGGTGATGCCCGGTGCGCTTTCCTTGCAATACGGGCAGAGCAATTTGACGAGGCGCTGGGCGCAGGCCGCTTTCAGCGTTTGGGCGATTTTCCAGCGTTCGATGCCGAGTTGCTCGAAGCGTTCGATGATTTGGGACGCGCGCGGGGTGTGGATGGTGGTGAGCACCTTGTGGCCTGTGACGGCGGCTTCGATGGCGAGTTCGGCGGATTCGAGGTCGCGCACCTCGCCCATGAGGATGATATCGGGGTCGGAGCGCATGAACGAGGCGATCATGGGTTTGAACTCCTTGGCGCTGCGGAGGTCGCAGTGGGTGATGCCGGGTACTTCGTCTTCGACGGGATTTTCGAGGGTGAGGATATTGACTTCCGGGCGGTTGAGTTCGCGCAGGATGGCGTTGAGGGTGGTGGATTTGCCCGATCCGGTGGGGCCGGACATGACGATGATGCCGGCGGGGATTTTCATCACCTTGTTGAGGGCAAACATGGTTTCGTCGTCGAAGGCGAGAGTTCCTTTGCCGAGGGTGACGTTGATATTGCTCTTGTCGAGCAAGCGCATGGTGACGTGGTAGCCGCGATACGTGCGGTGGCGTTCGTAGCGGATGTCGATGGGGCGGTGGAAATAGGCGATGGTAAACCGGCCCGAGATGCCAGGAGCGACATTGCGGATCTCGGTGGGAAGTTTCATGAGGTTGAGGAGGAACGCATCGAGGCGGTCCTTGAGTTTCATGGGGATTTCCACCTTGTTGCCGATATCGCCATCGACGCGGAAGGCGTAGTAGAACGTTTCCTTTTCCACTTTGAAGTGGATGTCAGACGCCCGAGTTCTGACGGCATCGGCCATGATGGTGGCGATGAGCTGAGCCATGGGCTCGGTATAATCGGTGGTGACGTCGAAGTCGTGGATACGTTCATCCATGTCCTCGACCTCGATGGAATCGAGGTCGGATCGGCTGGGGCCATTGTTGGTGGCGACGGATTCGATGGCCCGGTTGATCTCCGAGGCGAGGGTGACCACCTTGATGATTTCGTGATGCGGGAAGCGCGGGGCGAGGTATTCTTCAGCGAGGGGGCTCCAGGGGTTGGCCAGAGCAACGATGAGTTTGTCGGGGCCCGAAAGGCAGAGCGGGGCGAAGAACCCGCGGGTCATGACCGTGGCATCGCAGGTGGCGTGGAGCGAGGCATCGCAGAACTCGGCGATTTTTGGAAAGAAGGGCAGGCCGTTGATTTTGGCGACGGCGGCCATGAAACTGAAGCGCGTGACACGGTTAGGGATTTGGTCATGGCCGAGATCGGCGTAACTCGGGTCGTGGTTGGCGAGTTCACCCATAAGCCGTCGGCTGATGAGTTCGTTGAAGGTGATTCCGTCAAATTCGATCATAATTCAAAGTGTTTGCGGCACAGGAATGTCCAATTTTCGTAATCGAGGCGGGCGGCAGTGACGAAGGGGTGGATTCCGAAGCGTTTGAAGACGGCATTGCGGATTTCACCGGAGATGATGGATGAGGCGACGGGGTTGATGGAAGCGGTTCCGATGGCGTCGGTGTCCTCGGCAAAAATGACGGGGGAGAGGAGGATTCTGGCGATGTTGTGGATTTGATCGAACGATTCGTAGAAGGCGTTGGGAGCGATGAGTTTGCCGCCGAAGGGGATGAGTGGTTGATAGATGGAGAGAGTAGCCGCGACGCTATTGCCGAGTTCGAGCATGGCTTTGCCAATATGTTCCTCGTCGTGGCCTTGGGTTCTGGCAAGGATTTCGAGGAGTTCAGCGGGTTTTTCCATGGCATGGGACTCGCGGGCGATGGCGATGGAGTGAGAAATTTCGGTTGGGGTTGCGGCTTGGGCGTCATGGAGAGCCGCGGCGGTTTCCTGGAGGCAGGTTTCGGCGAGGTCCCAGATATAGGAGGAGGGGATGCGGTCCATGGGTGGCCGGGGCAAGGCGGCGATCCGTTAGGGGTTAGGGGTTGGATGTGGTGAGCGGTGGGGGCTGCGTGGGCGATGATTGATGGGAGAGCCACGCACCTCCATGGTGGGGTGGGGGTTAGTTTCGTCCGCCGCGGCTGAAGCGTGTTTTGGAGTGGCCGGGGGTGGGAGAAGCAACGGGGGTGGGAGAAGCAACGGGGGTGGGAGGTGCGATGAATTCGCCGGTGCGCGGGAAGTAGGGGGCTTCGGCCGGTTGGAGGTCGCGGATCGAGCGTTTCATGTTTGGTTCGTGGGCGGGGCCTGGGTTTTCGGGGTCTATCCATTCCGAGTCGCAGCTGAGGGTGGCGGTGGAGCGGACGCTTTGGGCAGCGGTGCGGCTGGCGATAGGGCTGGTGGGATCGTAGGACTTAGGTGTGACGACGAAGACAAGGCTGTTTTTTTCCTTGGTGGCATCCTTGCTTTTGAAGAAAAAGTTTAGCATGGGGACATCGCCGAGGAGGGGGACTTTTGTTTTGGCGTTAGACTGGGCTTCGCCATAAAAGCCTCCGACGACGAGTGAG
>JBDLWH010000335.1:0-6733 GCA_039804325.1 Verrucomicrobiota bacterium | reverse complement strand
AGAAAAGTCTAGGGCTGTTCACTTTTCCGTTAATCCGATAGAAGTCGTGCGTGCGGGCTAACGGTGGTAACGATGACTATGGCGACGCTATTTGGGAAGGTAATTCGTCTTGCCTGCGGCGTTTTTTCTAACTAATCTTTAGTAGTTAGAGATTTAAAATCGTCAAAAAACGACTTCCCCCCACCTAAATAGCGCCATTCAGGTCTGTCCCGTTATCGTGCGCCCTGCTGAAGATAAAGGGACTATTTCCCCATATTTCAGAAGCGGAGGCGGAGGAACTCTGGCGGCAGAATGAGATGAACGTGAGCAGCTGAGGGGAATATGCGGCACGGTAGCCGGGAACACCGCGAGCAATTCGCCGCATCTCCACCTAGCAAACGGACGAGTTGACAGTTTGCAAATGGCCGCTGCGCTGGCTTGCAGATGGCCGAGACAGATCTACGAATCCCGCGCCCCATGAGGCGGGCGGTGGAAGAAGCCTTGGCGGATACGCCGGTGGTGGCGGTGCTCGGTCCCCGGCAGGTAGGCAAGAGCACGCTGGTGCGGGAGCTTGCGCCGGATCGGGTAGCGCCATTCAGGTCCCGTTATCGCGGTCGTCCCATGGTCGGCGGCCTCATCGAGGCCGCGCTACCTTTGCCTGCCCCCTAAGGTGACGCGTTCTCGAATCAGGTGGCGCGCTCTCGCCGAGAGCGCACGCGCTGGGGATCGCCGACGCCCAGCCCAAGGCCGGACTATCAGGCATTCCTTGAGCCCTCCCTTGTCGTCCCATGGTCTGCGGCCTCATCGAGGCCGCGCTACCTTTGCCTGCGACAGAAGGTCCCTCTAGTCCCTCTATTCGCAAACCGGCGAGGGCAAAAAAAGTCAGTTTGCCGGATTGATCCGGGTGTCATCCCTGCCAGACTGGTTGTGCGCATGGCTCGTCAATACACCCTTCACCGTTCGGCATCGACGTCGGCATCCGGCATCGATTATCAAGCAGCGCTCAACGCGGAGCAGTATCAGGCGGTGACCTCGCCGCCGGGGCGGGCCTTGGTCATTGCTGGGGCGGGCTCGGGAAAAACGCGCACGCTGACATACCGGGTTGCGTGGTTGCTTGACCACGGAGTTGAGGCACGAGAGGTGCTTTTGCTCACGTTTACCAACAAGGCGGCGCGGGAAATGAGCGAACGTGTCAGAGAACTTGTTCCGCATGACACGTCGGGCATGTGGGCCGGGACGTTTCACTCGATAGGCAGTCGCATCCTGCGTCGGCACGCGGAGGATCTCGGGTTCACCCGATCCTATTCCATCCTCGACCGCGACGACCAGAAATCGATGATCAACTCGGTGATCGTCGCGTGCGACATCGATACCAAGGCGAAGCGCTTTCCTAAGGCCGACGTGCTGGCGTCCATCTTCAGTCTGATGGAAAACACCGGTGATTCGTTAGAGCAAGTGATCGCTGGGCACCACGATCGATTTTACGAATGGATAGGGCAAATCGAGGATGTTCGGTTGGCATACATCGCCAAGAAACAGGCGACCAACTCGATGGATTTTGACGATTTGCTCGTCACGACGGTGCGTTTGTTTGAGGAGCGGGCCGAGGTGCTTGCAATTTATCAAAAGCGATTTCGTCATGTTTTGGTTGACGAGTATCAGGATACGAACCGCGTGCAGGGCCGCCTGATAGACTTGTTAGTGGGTGAATCCAACAGTTTGTTGGTCGTGGGCGATGATGCGCAGTCGATTTACTCGTGGCGAGGTGCGGACATGGAGCTGATTCTTGGGTTTCCTAGGCGATATCCAGGAGCCAAGGTATTCACCATTGAGACGAACTACCGGAGTGTGCCAGAAATCCTAGATTTGTCTAACGCGGCCATACGCGTCAACACGGGGCGCTTCGAAAAGGACTTGCGGGCGGCGCGCGCATCGGGTGGGGCGACGCCCGCGCTGGTGGCGTTAGCCGACCCAAACCGTCAGGCGGCATTTGTCGCCCAGCGCATGCAGGAGTTGCACGAAGGCGGGATGGAGCTCAATGAGATGGCGGTCCTCTATCGGGCGCATTTTCAGAGTTTAGAAATCCAGATGGAGCTCACGTTTCGAGGGATTGCGTTTAGCATCACAAGCGGGCTGAGGTTTTTCGAGCAGGCGCATATCAAGGATGTTTCGGCGTTCATGCGCTTTGTGGTGAATCGGCGCGATGAGGTGAGTTTTCTGCGCATGGTGAGTTTGCTGCCGGGCTGTGGGCCGGTGGCCAGCGGCAAACTTTGGGACCAATGGGTTCAATCGGGTTGGTCCACGCGCGAGAAATTTCCTGAGAAGTGGTCGGATTTATTGTTGCCGTTTAAGGTGCCGAAAAAGTCCGCTGGGCATTGGGAGCAATTGTGTTACGTGCTAGATGAATTAACGCCATGTGGTGAATTTGCGAGGCCATCGGCGATGATATTCAGTATTTTAGAGGGCCTGTATGGCGATTATCTCGAGGCGAGTTTCGATAATGCCGAGAGTCGCCGGGGCGATATTCAACGGCTCAGTGAGTATGGCGGGAATTTTGACGATATTTTGGTGTTTCTGGAACAACTATCGCTCATGAGTAACACAGATGGCCAACCGGGCGCGCAACGCAACGCGCCCGATGAACCCAAGGTGACTCTTACTTCTATCCACCAGGCCAAGGGGCTTGAATGGAAGGTGGTCTTTCTTATTTGGCTGGTACAGGGCCAGTTCCCTAATGGACGCATCCTAGAAACCGCAAACCCGGCGATGTTAGAGGAAGAGCGCCGGTTATTTTATGTCGCCCTCACCAGGGCCAAGGACGAACTGTATCTCACCTATCCGATGACCAACCCGAAGTCCTACAGCGGCGATTTCATCTGCCGCCCGTCGGGATTTCTTGACGAATTTCCGCCGGAACTTGTTGAAGAATGGGAAGTGGGAGGCGGGGAGTGGAGCGATGACGAGCCGTTTTGATCGTGGGAGTGTCGTCGCGGCGCATCGTTAGTCCGTCGGTTCCAAGCGACCAAATCATGATAGATCAGTCCTGAGCCGCCGAAAAGATCCAGGGCGCTGCCCACGGTGACGTCGATATGGCCGTGGCCGGCGGAATCGACGAGGAGCACATCGTCCATGGTGGCGGCACCGCCGGCGTAGGTGACGGGGATTTTGCCCCACGAGCCAAGCAGGGCGACGAGATCGGCATCGATGCCGCGGCAGAGGCCTTCGACATCGGCGGCGTGGATGAGGAACTCGGCGCAATGGGGAGCGAGCGAGTCGAGCGTGGCAGGGGTGAGAGGCAGGTTAGTGAGGGTTTGCCAGCGGTTCATGGCCACGGACCACCCGGATGGGGTGCGGCGGCAGGAAAGATCGATGACCAGTTTGTCGGCACCGATGGATCGGACGAGCGCGTCCAGAGCATCGGCGAGAAAGTTGCCGCTGGCATCAAACAGCGCTGAGGTCACGATCACGTGGCTGGCCCCGGCATCAAGCCAAGCGGCGGCATTGGCCGCAGTGATTCCCCCGCCGAGTTGGAGGCCGCCGGGCCAGGCGGCGAGGGCATCGCGGGCGGGCTGATCATTTCCCGGGCCGAGTTGGATGACGTGGCCGCCGGTGAGTTGGTCGTCGCGGAACGTTTGGGCGAACCAGCATGCCGGGTGGTGGGAGACAAAGTTTTCCAGGGGATTTGAGCCATCGTCGCGCAGGGAGCCCCCGACGATTTGTTTTACCTTTCCCTGGTGGAGGTCGATACACGGGCGGAAGCGAGTCATGGCGGACGGATGGTGGATAATTTGTGGGGGTGAGCCAAGCGCAATGGGGAGTGGGAGATTTTTCCGCGTGACCGTATGTGGGCGATGGGGCATTTTCTCACCGCCAACCACTACCACCATGGGAGACTTTACCCTTTTTGAACAAAAAATGACTGCTGCGGGCATGGGCGATGCGGCCATCCGCTCGTTCCGCCGAAACTATGACGCGCTGTGCCGCCAGGAAACCGGCATGATCGCCGAGCCATCCATCGCGCCCGTCGAATGTCTCACGTCGCTCGAGAGCCTCGACACCCACGCGGCGGCAGGCCCGACGCTGCTCGCTCAAGCCGTGGTGATCAAACTCAACGGCGGACTGGGCACGGGCATGGGCTTGCAAGGGCCCAAAAGCTTGTTAGCCGTGAGGGATGGAACCAATTTTTTGGATTTGATGGTTCGGCAGATTCTTGATTTGCGACGGACGAGTGGGTCGCGGGTGAGGTTGGTTTTGATGAACAGCTTCAGCACCAGCGCCGATACCCTCGCCCACTTGCAACGATACCGCGCCGAGGGACTCGCCGAGGCCAGTGAAGTCGAGTTGATGCAAAATCAGATCCCAAAAATCGATGCGGGCACGCTGGGGCCGGTGGCATGGCCGGCGGATCGCGCTCTCGAATGGTGTCCGCCGGGCCACGGCGATCTCTACCCCGCTTTGGTGGGCAGCGGCTGGCTGGATCGACTGCTCGATGAGGGGGTGAGATACGCCTTTGTTTCCAATTCAGATAATTTGGGGGCCATTTTGGATCCGGTCATTTTGGGGTATTTTGCGCAGAGTGGGGTGCCGTTTCTCATGGAAGTGACGCGTCGCACGGCGGCAGACCGGAAAGGTGGTCATCTCGCGAGGCGCATGTCCGACGGGCGGCTGCTGCTGCGTGAAGTGGCGCAATGTCCGGACGAGGACAGAGCGGCCTTTCAAGACATCGAGCGGCACCGGTATTTCAACACGAACAGCTTGTGGTTACGGTTGGATCATCTCAAGGAACAGCTGGCGGCGGATGCCGGGGTTCTGCCGTTGCCCATGATACGCAACCAGAAAACCGTCGATCCTCGCGATAAAACATCCCCAGCCGTTATTCAGGTCGAGACCGCCATGGGGGCGGCCATCGAGTGTTTTGCGGGAGCCGAAGCCATCGAGGTGCCTCGCAACCGATTCGCGCCGGTCAAAACCACGGGGGATCTGCTCGCCCTGCGCTCGGACGCCTACGAGGTGCTCGCCAACGGTCACGTCCGATTACAGGCCTCGCGCCACGGCGAGCCGCCCGTCATCGCCTTGCCCGATGCGTATCAACTCGTTGATTCGCTCGCATCCTTGGGTGTGCCCAGTCTGATCAATTGTAACTCGCTCACCCTGAGGGGGGCGTTGCGTTTTGCCCCCGGCGTCGTGATTCAAGGCGATGTGGTGGTGAACCACTCGGGCCCGGCCATCCAGGTTGTCCCGCCAGGCATCTACCGTGATGAAACCCTTGAACTGTGACGACGCGTGGGTCGTTAGACTAAGGTATAATCTCACATTCAGATCATCTAGCACTTGCTATGGCCTAGCGGGAGCTTTAATCAAGCCCGCGTCATGGCAAGCATTGGTTCCTTTCAGTTTCCCGCAAACGGTTTTGAGGCCGTCGTTTTCGATTGTGACGGCACGTTGGTTGATTCGATGCCTGCGCATTTTGATGCGTGGTGTGAGGCACTCTCGCTGTACGGTGCGGGCGGGGTTTTCAAGGAGGACGTCTTTTTTGCGATGGGTGGGCGACCGACGCGTGACATCGTGGTGGAGTTGAACGACGAGTACGACCTGCGTTTAGATCCCGAGGCCGTGGCGTTTGCCAAGCGCGAAGCGTTTCTCAAGCGCATGAAGCACGTGACGCTGATTGACGAGGTGGCCGACTTTGCGCGTTCCTTGCGTGGCAAGGTTCCCATGGCCATCGCCAGCGGTGGCTCGCGCATGATCATCGAAAAACTCCTGTATGCTGTGGGCATCTCTGACTGGTTTGATGAAGTGATCACCTCAGACGACGTGTCCGAAGGAAAACCCGCGCCCGATGTGTTTTTGCACGCGGCGGCTCGGCTAGAAGTGGCACCAGAAAAGTGTTTGGCGCTGGAAGACGCGCCATCGGGGATTTTAGCGGCGCGGCGTGCGGGCATGCAGGTTTTGGCGATTCCTTCGCCATTGACGTCGTGTCTTTCCTGAGGCACCTCACTTATGACCCAAAATTTTGCACCCATGTCCGATCCCCTGTTTCAACCCCTGCAAGCTGGAGCGTTGCATCTGCCAAACCGCGTCATCATGGCACCGCTGACCCGTTGCCGTGCTTCGGCTGAGCGCGTGCCTAACGCGATGATGGCCGAGTATTACGCCCAGCGCGCGACGTTTGGCATGATTCTCTCGGAAGCCACGGCCGTCACGCCCATGGGCGTCGGTTATCCAAACACCCCGGGCATCTGGACGGAGGAACAAATCCATGGGTGGCAAGGCGTCACGCGTGCCGTGCATGATGGCGGCGGGCAAATCCTCTGCCAACTCTGGCATGTCGGGCGCATTTCTGATCCAATCTATCTGAATGGCCAAGCGCCTGTGGCACCCAGCGCGCTCCAGCCAGGCGGCCATGTGAACCTCATTCGGCCGTTGAAACGTTTTGTGACGCCGCGGGCGTTAGAGGCTGCGGAAATTCCGGCCATTGTTGAAGCCTACCGTCAGGGAGCGGCCAACGCTCTCGCCGCGGGTTTTGATGGGGTCGAGATTCACGGGGCCAATGGGTATCTCATTGACCAATTTTTGCAGGACTCGACGAATCATCGCACCGATGATTACGGGGGACCGATAGAAAACCGCGCCCGTTTTCTGTTGGAAGTGACTGATGCGGTGATCTCCGTGTGGGGCGCTGGGCGCGTAGGCATGCACATTGCCCCGCGCTGCAACGCCCACGATATGGGCGATTCCGATCCGGCCGCCCTCT
>JBDLWH010000334.1:0-5715 GCA_039804325.1 Verrucomicrobiota bacterium | reverse complement strand
CGATCTTGGCTTCCTGGTCTCTAGGGACGTCTTCGTAGCGTTCGAAGCGTTCTTTGTGCCGCCCGCGCCCGGCAGTGATGGCTCGTAATTGGCTAGAGTACTGATAGAGTTCTGCTTGTGGCACTTGGGCGACGACCACCTCGAAGCGGCCCTCGGATTCCATGCCGATGATGCGGCCACGCCTGCCTGATAGATCAGCAAGCACCGAGCCCACGGCGTCTGAGGGCACCTTGACGCGCAGTTCCATCACTGGCTCCAACAACTTTGGCTTAGCTAACATGAACGCCTCGTTGAAGGCGGCCTTACCGGCGATTTGGAAGGCGATATCCTTGGAATCCACTGTGTGTTGTTTGCCATCATAGAAATCGACTTTCACATCGGTGACGGGGAATCCGCCGTAGGGGCCGGAGCTGCAAGCGGTCTGGACGCCCTTTTCGACGGATGGGACGAACACGCGGTCCACGTTACTGCCTACCAGCGATTGTGTGAAGATCACTCCACTTTCTGAGGGGAGCGACTCGATGCGCATCCAAACCTCGGCGAACTGACCGGCACCGCCGGTTTGTTTTTTGTGGCGATGTTTGGATTCGGCGCGGCCGGAAATCGTGGCGCGATAGGAAACGCGAGGTTCTACCAGATTGACCTCCACGTTGAAGCGGCGTTTGAGTTCCTCGGCCATGATTTGAAGTTGGAGCTCGCCTTGCCCCGACACGATGGTCTGCCCGATATCGGGATCAAAATGATATTCGAAGGTAGGGTCTTCCTCGCGCAGTGCGGAAAGCCCTTCGCCAAGTTTGTTGAGGTCGGCACGGGATTTGGCCACGAGCGCGCCGCGGGTGTTAGGGGCGGGAAAGGCCACGGCTTCTAACGTCACTTGGCGAATAGCAGCGCAAAGTGTGTCGCCGGCGCGGGTGGCGCGCAGTTTCACCACGGCACCGATATCACCGGCGTGGAGCGAGGGGACGGGTTCGCGCGCCGAGCCATTGACGCGATACAACTGGCCGATGCGCTCGGTTTCGCCGCGGTTGGCATTCATCAACTCCGAGCCCGATGTCACGTCGCCGCTGTAAACCCGGAAAAACGATAGGTTGCCCACATGCGTTTCATGCATCGTCTTGAACACATAAGCCACACTCTGCCCGTCGTTGAGCGCCACCGTCACCTCCCCTCCCGCCAAAGATTTGGCCGCCACCGTCGCCCGGTCCACTGGCGATGATCCAAATTTCGCGATGAAATCCAGAATCCGCGAAACCCCGATGTTTTTCGCACCCGACGCGGCATACAGCGGAATGAGCAAACCTTTTTGCAACGCCTCATGAACGTGCGCTCGCAAATCTTCCTCTGAGAGCGTGCCCTCCTCAAAGAATTTTTCTAACAGCGCGTCTTCAGATTCCGCGACCATATCGATGAGTTGGCGATGTAATTCGACCACTTGCTCTCTGAGTTTGCCTTGGGCGGGCTGTTCTTGGAATTTGCCGCTACCATCATCGGCGAAAGTGATCACCTCAGAACGCATCACATCAAGGATAGATCGGAAGCCTGGTCCGGCATCCACCGGCAAAGTCATGGGAAACACCCGCGCCCCGTAGTGCTCACGGGCCTCCTCGAGAACTTCGTCAAAGCGCGCACGCTCACGATCTAGCAAATTAACAACTAAGTAACGTGGGATGCCATACTCACCGGCCGCCGCCCAGACTTCATCGGCCCCGGTTTCCACGCCATTGACGCCACTGATGACAATCATGGCCGCGTCGGCCACACGCAGGGCGCTGAGAGGCTCGCTGATAAAGTCCGGGGTGCCTGGGCAATCGATAAGGTTGAGTTCGCGTCCGAGCCATTCGGCGGTCATCACCGTGGCGTGGACCGATTGATGGTGCTCCTTTTCATCGGGGTGGAAATCCGAGACGGTGTTGCCCTGTTCGATGGTTCCCGGGCGGGAGATTTTTCCGGCGCATACCAGCATCGCCTCACAGAGCAGGGTTTTCCCTGTCGAGGCGTGGCCGGTCACTGCAAAGTTGCGAATTTCGGGGGCGCGAAAGTCTTTCATAATAGGGTGGGTTGGTAGGGTTAAATAATGGATTTTGGAATGCCAAATCAGATGGATCCGTTACCATTAGGCGTGATCTTTACCCCGACGTCAACCATGCCATTTCCCCTGCAAAACAAAATGTGGGTTTAGGGCATATCCGGCACGCAGCACGTCGTAGCACCTAACTTGAAAGTCGACACACCGTGGGCACGCTGTCAAAACGCGCCTGTGATTGTCCGCACGCGTTTTGCGCCCAGCCCGACCGGGCGGCTGCACCTTGGCCACGTCCTAGCGGCCATGGTCGCTCATGGATTGGCGCGCCAGTGCCCTGAGGGGGAGTTTCTGCTGCGCCACGAAGATATCGACCGCACCCGCGTGCGCGAGGTTTTCTATCAAGGAATCGAGGACGACCTCGCATGGCTTGGATTGCGCTGGAACGAGCGTGCGCTACGCCAAACGACGCGTCACGCGGCGTACGCGGCTGCGCTCGCCGGGCTGAGAGAAAACCGCTTGGTTTACCCGTGTTTCTGCACCCGCAAAAGTATCCACGAGGAATGGGCGAACATCGGCGCCGCTCCCCATGGGCCTGATGGACCCATCTATCCGGGAACCTGCCGTATGCTCTCACCCGCGCTCCAACTGGAAAAAATCGCTGCGGGTCTGCCTCATGCGTGGCGATTGGACTCGCGCCTAGCCGCTTCGCTGGCTGGCCCGCTCACCTTTCATGATCTGCGGTTTGGAGGCGTCGAGGTTAATCCAAACCTGCTAGGCGATGTCGTACTTGCCCGCAAGGATATTGGCACCGCCTATCATCTAGCGGTGGTGGTTGACGACGCGTTCCAACAGATCACCCACGTGACTCGCGGCGATGACCTGCTCGCATCGACTCATGTCCACCGCTTGTTGCAAGCGGCCCTTGACCTACCCGAGCCGATCTACCTGCACCATGCTCTTGTGGTGGACGCACACGGCACGCGTCTCGCCAAACGCAGCGACTCGTTAGCCATCGCGGCCCTACGCGAAGCCGGACTCACCCCCGCCGAGGTGCTGGCTCTCGCACAACGCTCGCACGCACCGTTAGATAAAGCTCAATGATCCGCTAGGCCCGCGCGATGGCATCCCCCCGTTCATTCGTGCATGCGCGCCCAGCAGCGGCGGAATTGCGTCCCACCCTGGCCACGCGGCATGATGGCATCCTGCATGAAACCTCGCAACTCAGCGCTTGGCAGCGAGGGGCATTTCACGCAACAATCGCCACATGCAAACCGCCTCATTTCTCAAAGACTTGTTTAATCTCTCTGGCAAAACCGCCGTGGTCATTGGCGGCACTGGCGATCTTTGCGGCACCATGGCCGTGGGCCTAGCGCGCGCCGGGGCTGAGGTGGTGCTAGGCGGGCGCATCCCCGAAAAGGCCGAGAAACGACTATCAGAAATCCACGGCCACGGGGGCAAGGGGTATTTTGTGCCTGTGGATGTGACGTCTAGCGAATCCCTCCAACACCTGCTAGACACCGTACTCGCCCGCTCGGGCAAGGTGGACATTCTCATCAACGGCGCGGGCACCAATTCCCCCACCCCGTTTTTCGACATCGCGGCCGAGGAATTCCAACGCGTTATCGACACGAATCTCAGCGCCGTGTTCCGCGCCTGTCAGGTCTTCGGACGCTACTTTGTCGAGCAATCCCAACCGGCCTCCATCATCAATTTGGGATCCATCGCTGGCCTCAACCCGCTCTCGCGCGTCTTCACCTACTCGCTCACCAAAGCCGCCGTCCACAACCTCACGCGCAGTCTCGCACGCGAATGGGCGGACTACGACATTCGCGTCAACACGCTCGTGCCCGGCTTCTTCCCCGCCGAACAAAACCGCACCATCCTCGACGAGTCACGCGTGCTCGACATCCTGCGCCAGACGCCCGCCTCACGCTTCGGCAATGCCGAGGAACTCATCGGCGCTACCCTCTTGTTAGCCTCCGCCAAGGCCGGCTCCTTCATCACCGGCATGGAAATGATTGTCGATGGGGGGTTCCATGCTATGACAATCTAACTGGCAGTGTTACGCCAGCGCGTGCAGGCCGATGCGATGGCGCGCACACAGAGCCTCGACGGCCCGCCTCTCCAACAGAATGGTTTTCCCCGCTTCGATAGTGATGGCCGAGACGCCGGCGGCGGCGCAGGTTTCAATGGTTTGAGGACCGATGACCGGCACGTCAAAACGAAAATCCTGGTTGGGTTTGGACACCTTCACTAACATCACGTCTTTGCCGTGGCCCAACTCGCCGCCACGACGGATACACGCGTTAGTGCCCTCGAAGCCCTCTGCGGCGAGCACCGTGCCATGGCGCACCACGACGCTCTGGCCGATATCCAGAGCGCTGGTTTGCTTGGCAATGCGGAACCCGAATGCGGCATCGGCGAGTTGGCTTTTCTTAAAGGCCGGGCCGCAGACGTGGCCATGGCCTGGCAGGTGTTCGTCGAGGAAGGTCGTGGCTGGTAGCACCACGATGCCCTCCTTGGCGAGCTCGTCCGCCACAGCTCCAAAGAGCGTCTCGGCATTGCGCTCCTTAACACGCGCCAAAATCATCAGGACACGTAAATCCGGTCGCATATCAAACAGTTTCTTGGGAGATATCTGACCCATCATAACGGCTTCCCTCACCCCCTCCCGGCGGAAAAACTTGAGCATTTTGCTAAGCTGGGCGATGCGGAACCACTCGATGGCATCGGCCATCTCGGCGAGTTCGGGTTTGGTTTCATCGTGAAAGGCCGCGACCACAAGCTTGACCCCGGGGGAATGCCGACGCGCCGCCTCAAGAAACATTTCCGGATAGACTCCGTTACCTGCGATGAGTCCTATGTGACGGGGATGAGCCATGCCGTGAACCTCAAGGGGCGAAAATAAAAATTACCTCCCCCTCGTGAAATAAACTGAGAAAATAGCGGCTGTGGGACTCGAACCCACACTCGTTAAAACTCGATTTTGAGTCGAGCGCGTCTACCAATTCCGCCAAGCCGCCGGAGTGCGCGCCAATGTGGAATGTCTCATCGCCCAGGGCAAGCGGATTTCTCTGCGAAAATGGATTTCTCTGGCAGCCACATCAGCGCGGGCCGTCATTACCCGCGTGAGTGGGCTGGTTCGGCGCTGCCATGGCACGTCTAACGCCTCACGCGTTATGCTGAGCGTGATCCAGAGCGGCGGCCACAAACCCCGCAAAGAGCGGATGCGGAAAGTTCGGCTTGGATTGGAACTCCGGATGAAACTGCGAGCCAATGAAAAACGGATGATCGGAAATCTCGATAATTTCCACTAGGCCCTCCTTGGCCGAAACCGATGAAATCACCATCCCTGCCTGCTGCAGGCGATCTTGATAGTCCGAATTAAATTCGTAGCGATGGCGGTGGCGTTCATGGATGCGCTCTTTTCCCTCATATAACTCAGCTGCCTTGGTGCCCGCGAAGACGATAGACTCGCAGGACCCTAGGCGCATGGTCGCCCCCATGTCTTCGACGCCCTTCTGTTCTTCCTGCAAACAAATCACCGGATGCGCCGTGGCCTTATTGAACTCCGTGGAGTTCGCGCCTTTCAACCCGCAGACGTTACGCGCAAACTCAATGGTGGCAATTTGCATCCCCAAACAAATCCCAAAATACGGAATCTTGTTTTCGCGCGCATATTGGGCGGCGAG
>JBDLWH010000333.1:0-4856 GCA_039804325.1 Verrucomicrobiota bacterium | reverse complement strand
GACGAAAAAATGCGTATTTTGGGAGAAATGGCTTTACAAGGGTGGGCAGGTCGCTAGTTTTCGCGCCCCGGTTGACGTGTGCGATCGGAAAAGGATCAACCATTTTACGCCATGAAAGTTCTGTCATCCCTCGCCTCCGCCAAGCGCCGTCACGCTGATTGCCAAGTCGTCAAACGCAAAGGCACGGTTTATGTCATCTGCAAATCCAACCCCAAGTTCAAGGCGCGCCAAGGAGCGACGCTTGGCACGCGCCTATCGAAGAAGGGGCTTTGATGCCAGGTGCGCGTGGCGCACGAACAAATTTTTCCATGAAGAAGCGGCTTAAGGGTCGCTTTTTTGTGTTTGAGTGGTGAGGAATTCGAGGACGCGCCCGGCAGCGATGAGGCCGAAGCTGGCGATGAGGTGGGTTGCCGTGCCGAAGCCAGACGCGCAATTGAGGCGCAGTTCGACGTCGTCGGGTTTAGATTTGGAAACCGAGCCATCGCAGTGAGCGAAGTAGGGCGCTTCATCGGAATAGACCGCGTCGATACCGAACAAGGTGGGTTCTTGGCCGCGGGGAGTTTTAGGGAAGCCGAAGTCGTTGCGCAGGCCGCGGCGGAGTTGGAGCAAGAGCGGGTCCATGCCGCTGTAGGCCAGATCGGTGACGCGGATGCGGGTGGGGTCGCGCCGCCCGCCGGCCCCGCCACAGGTCACGGCGTAGATGCCACGGCGATGGCACTCGGCGGCCAAGAGTGATTTGTGTCGGGCAAAATCGATGGCGTCGATGACGGCGTCGAAGTGGGCGTCGAGGATGTCGGAGGCGGATTTTTCGTTAAAAAACCTAGGCACCACGTGGATCTGACACCCTGGGTGGATGGCGCGCACGCGTTCAGCCATGGCGTCGGTTTTTTGGCGACCGATTTGGCCATCCATCGCGTGGAGCTGACGGTTGACGTTGGTGAGGCAGATTTCATCCAAATCGACGAGGGTCAGGTGGCCTATCCCCGAGCGAGCGAGAGCTTCCACGGCCCATGACCCGACGCCGCCCACGCCGATGACGGCGACACGCGCCGTCTGAAACCGGTCGAGCGCCGCTTGGCCGTAAAGCCGCGCAATGCCGCCAAAGCGATGGTGATAGGAATCGGGCACGCGCGAGAAACCTGCTAGACCAATCGAGCGCGTCCTTCGGCCACCTGGTTGAGCGCATCGAGCAATTGGGTGCGTTCGGCTTGGGTGGCGGGTCCGAGTGGGCCGCGTGGGTCACCGCAATCGTGGCCCATGAGTGAGCAAGCGGCTTTGACCCATTGGGTGTATTTGCCGCCGCCTTCCATGAGTTCGAGGATGGGAAGCATGTCAAAAAACAACGAGCGAGCGGCCGCGTAATCCTTCTTCACCGCCGTGAGTTCGTAAAGCTGGGCGTGCGAGGCTGGCAAGACGTTAGCCACGCCGCCGACCCATCCGATGGTGCCCATCATGAGGCAGGGGAGCGAGAGAGTATCGCAGCCGCAGAAGACGCCGAGGCCGTCGCCGCAGCGGCGCATCAGGTCGGCGATGCGTGTCATTTCGCCGGTGCTTTCCTTGATGTAGCGCAGGTTTTTAAGACTGGCGAGTTGTTCGATAAACTCCGGGGTCATATCCACACCGGTGCGGCCCGGATAATTATAGAGGATGATGGGAATGCCGATGGCATCGCTCACGGCGCGGAAATGGACGAGCAATTCATCGGGCTGGGGCAACGAATAATACGGCGGGGCGAGCATCACGCCGTCGCAGCCGAGCTTATCGGCCTGGCGCGAGAACGTGATCACGTCGCGAGTGGAGCCCGCGTTGGTGCCGGCCACCACCGGGACGCGGCCGTTGGCGGCTTCCAGAGTGGTGCGGATGACGCGTTCGCGTTCGTCGGGGGTGAGGGCGTAGTATTCGCCGGTGCTGCCTAAGGGAATGAGGCCGTGGACGCCCTGGCCGATGAGGTGGTCGGTGAAGGCACTGAGCGTCGGGTAATCGATTTCCCCGTCAGCGTGCATAGGCGTGACGAGTGCCGTGAAGACGCCGTGGAAATTTCCAGGGTTGGTGGTGGATGAGCCGGTCATGAGGGTAGGTGAGGGTGATGGTGAGAGCGTTTAGGCGAGCTGCATCCAGATGGTTTTGAGTTCGCAGTATTGGTAGTGGGCAAAGATCGATTTATCGCGACCGAAGAAGCCGGATTGTTTGAAGCCGCCGAACGGCGTGGTGGCATCGCCTTCGGAGAAGCAGTTCACCGAGACGGTGCCGGCGCGGATGGCACGGGCGACGCGGTGGGCGCGGCCAAGGTTTTGGCTGTAGAGGGATGCGGCCAGGCCGTAGGGGGTGTCGTTGGCCAGGGCGATGGCTTGTTCTTCGGTGGTGAAGGTTTCGACGGCGAGGACGGGTCCGAAGATTTCCTCGCGCGAGATGGTCATGGTGGGTTTGACGTGGTCGAAGATGGTGGGCTCGACGAAATAGCCGCCGGAATCGGCGAGCGTGCGATGGCCGCCCAAGACGAGTTTGGCACCTTCCTTGTGGCCGCTCTCGATGTATTCGAGCACCTTGTTCATGTGGCTTTCCTCGATGAGCGGGCCAACCTTGGTCGCGGGATCCAGCGGATCGCCCACAATCCATTCCTTGCTCAACTCGATCATGCGGACCAAGAGCTCGTCTTTGAGGTTTTCGTGGACGATGAGGCGGGAGCCCGCGCTGCAATTTTCGCCCATATTCCAGAAGGCACTGCTCAATGCTTGATTGGCGATGTAGTCGAGATCCCCAGCGTCATCGAAGACAATCTGTGGGTTTTTCCCACCGAGTTCCAACATGATGCGCTTGAGATTCGATTGGGCTGAGTAGTTCAGGAGTTCGCGGCCCACATCGGTGGAACCAGTGAAGGCCACGGCGTCCACGTCCGGGTGTTTGCAAATAGCGGCTCCGATGACAGCGCCGCTGCCGGGCACGACGTTAAAAACGCCGTCAGGGATGCCGGCTTCTGAGGCGATTTCGGCGAGGCGCAGGACGCTCAAGGATGTTTGGCGGGCTGGTTTGACGACCACGCTGTTGCCGGTGGCGAGGATGGGGCCGAGTTTCCAAGCCGCCATTTGGAATGGGAAATTCCACGGCAGGATAGCGCCGATGACGCCTAACGGTTCGCGCACGATCATGGCGAGGTTATCCGGGCCGGTGGGCGAGAGTTGCTCGTATTCCTTGTCGATGGCTTCGGCGTGCCAGCGGAAGCAATGGACGGAATCGGGTAAATCCATCGTGACGCAATCGGTGATGGGTTTGCCGGCGTCTAGGCAGTCGAGGAGTGCCAACTCGCCAAGGTTTTTCTCGATGAGATCGGCGAAGTGAAGCAGGACGTGTTTGCGCTCGGATGGTGAGCGCTTCGACCAGACGCCTTTTTCAAAAGCGTGGCGAGCGGCGATGACTGCGGCGTTCACCTCGTCGTCGCCGCAGGAGGCGATTTCGGCAAGTGGCTTACCGGTGGCGGGGTTGATTGACGAGTAGGTTTTGCCGGAACTGGCGTCCACATAGCGGCCGTTGATGTAGGCCTGGGTGCGGAACTGGAGTTGAGAGATGGCGGTCTTGATGGCTTTGGCTTCGAGTATGAGGCTCATAGGGATCGTGGGTGATTGGGATTAGGGGCTGAGGCTCACAGATCGGGAGATTCCTGATCATAGGCGACAAGCTGAGGGTAAGCAAAAAAGGTGCCGGGTGGCGGGAAATGTGTATGGAAGTGAGCGTGGTGGATCAAGGCTGAAGTGGCGCGCGTTTTGGCGTCATGACTCGGTAATGGGTAGCCCTTGATGTCGGAGGATTTCGATGGCGGCGGTAACCCCAGATTCGATCGTATGGTCCGAGTTGTCCAAGATGGTGGCACCATGGGCGACGACGAGCGGGGCGGTGATGCGCTGGCTGTCGGCGGCGTCGCGTTCGGTGATGGAATCCACTTCGCCCATTTTGTGGCGGCGGGCGGCGCGCACGTGTTCGGCGGCATCCACGTAGATCTTGTAGGGCGTGTCGGGGAAGACCACCGAGCCAATGTCGCGGCCTTCCATGACGATGCTCGCGTGTTGGAGGTAGCCGCGCTGGAGGTCGATGAGTTTGGTGCGCACGGCCGGGATGGCGGCAATCGCCGAAACATGGGTGTTGATTGCTTCGGCTCGCAATGCGTCCTCGCCAGGGTCCACGCCGTCGATGGTGATGGTGGACATCATGCCCTCGTGGCCGCAATGAATGGAAAGACGGTCCAACAGAGTGATGACGGCGGCGGGGTCTTGTGGGTCGATGGTTTCTTGGAGGACTTTCCAAGTGATGGCGCGATACATGGCACCCGAGTTGACCATGATGAGACCGAGGCGATGGGCGAGGAGGCGGGCGAGGGTGCTTTTACCGGAAGCCGCAGGGCCATCAATGGCGATGGCGATGTGGGGGTGGGAGGGCGGATTCACGCGTGGGTGAGGGTTGGCAGGGAGAAATCGGTCGGGTGAGACCGTTGATGGAGGATGGCCTGGAGGTGGTGGGAGAACCCGGGGTAAGAGGTATTCACGCAGGCGGTGTCGCGGATGATGGTTTGGCCGGACGCGAAAAGCCCGGCGATGGCAAAGGCCATGGCGATACGGTGATCGCCGAAGCTTTCGAGTGACGCGCCGTGGAGTGGGTGACCACCCTGGATTTCCATGCCGTCGTCGAATTCGTCGATTTGGGCACCCATGGCGCGGAGGTTGTGGACGACGGTGGTGATGCGATCGGTTTCCTTGACGCGCAATTCGTGGGCGTTGCGGATGATGGTTCGGCCGTGGGCGAGCGCGGCGGCCACAGCGATGACCGGGATTTCATCAATGAGATTCGGGATTTCCTCGGCCATAATG
>JBDLWH010000332.1:0-4199 GCA_039804325.1 Verrucomicrobiota bacterium | reverse complement strand
GAGCCGTTTCGAGCCAACCCGTTCAAGGTCATCCGTGATTTGATCGTCGATCGCGAGGCGTTCGACCGCATCATCGCTGCGGGCGGCTACGTGGATGTGCGCACCGGCTCGGCTGTGGACGCAAATTCGCTTCCCATTTCCAAAGCGGACTCGGATACCTCGTTTGATGCGGCGGCGTGCATTGGTTGCGGGGCATGCGTCGCATCGTGCAAGAATGCTTCGGCGATGTTGTTCGTGGCGGCCAAGGTTTCCCATCTCGGCCATCTGCCCCAAGGTCAACCCGAACGCGATAAACGCGTGCTGGCCATGGTGCGCCAAATGGACGCCGAAGGCTTCGGCAATTGCACCAATCAATACGAGTGCGAAGCGGCATGTCCGAAAGAAATCAGTGTCGAACACATCGCCCGCCTCAACCGCGACTACTCCATGGCGGTGCTGCGCGAACAATTGGCCTGATGCTTCTCCTCGCCCACCTGACGGCCACTTGGCCGCCAGGGGTGGCACCGGGGTGGCACCTCAGCGAGTGGCGATCACCTCCACGGTGAATCCCTTGAGATAGCCGGTTTCGGGCAGGGTGATGAGCACCGGATGGTCGGCTCGTTGGCTGTGTTCGGCCATCAGGCGCAACGATTTCTTGGCGTCCACTGCGGCGTCTGCCAGGTTTTCTAGGAACAACTCGCGCGATGCGTGGTGCGAGCAGCAAAACGTGGAAAGCACGCCGCCCTTATCTAGCAATTTGAGTGCGCGCAGGTGGATTTCCTTATAGCCGCGCATGGCGTCCATGAGGGTTTTTTTGTTGCGGGTGAAACTGGGTGGATCCAGGATGATGAGGTCGTATTCGGGCTTGGCGTGCTTGAGAAAATCAAAAACGTTGTGTTCAAGCACCTCGACGGTCAGACCGTTGCGCGTGGCATTGGCGCGCGCGGCCTCGCAGGCGGTCGCCGAAACATCCACTGCCGTGACGCTCGCCGCGCCAGCCTGCGCACATGCCAGGGCGAACCCACCTTGGTTGGTGAAGCAATCCAGCACGCGCTTGCCTTTGGCGTGTTTGGCCACTTCGGCGTGTGACTGGAGTTGATCGAGGTAGAGGCCGGTTTTCTGGCCGTCAAATAGATCAATTTCAAAGTCAAGCCCGTTGGAGCGGACGATAAACGGGCCCGGGTTTTGGCCATGGAGCATTTCGATGCCGGGTTCCATGCCCTCGGCTTTGCGGAATGGAGAATCGTTGCGCAGGACGATGGATTGCGGGTTGAGCAGCGTGATGAGGGCGTCGCGGATGAGTTCTTTGCGCAGGTCCATGGCCAAGGTGAGGGTCTGCACCGAGAGGTGCTGGCCATAGCTGTCCACAATGAGACCTGGAATGCCGTCGGACTCGCTCCAAACGAGGCGACTCAGCGTCACGTCCATGCCAGAGCGTTCACGGTAAGCAATGGCCTGGCGGATGCGCCGGGTGAAAAAATCCAAGTCGAGGTCTTGGCGGCGGCGTGAGAACCGTCGCGCGACGATCTGTGAGAGGGGGTTGTAGATGGCCGAGCCGAGCGGCCTATCGCGGAAATCCTTGAGGGTGACGACGTCACCGGGCTTCGGATCACCGAAGGATTTTTTGATTTCAGTGGCATAAACCCACTCGTGACCATGAAAAATGCGTGCTCGGGGAGCGATGATGAGACCTGCCATGGCCCGAATTTGGCTGGCGATGGATGGCTTGTCGAATGCGAAACCACAGAAGAGTGAGGACAATGAAGAATTCGGCTTGCTCCCGCGCCTCGAAGCACCTAGCCAATGGGCACCAACCATGGGCCAACAATCGAACAAGATCATCAAACGCCGCCGTCGCGCCGATTACCTCAAGCGCAAAAACGAACAGGCGAAACTCGGCGGCATTGTGAAAAAGCCAACCGTCAAGAAGGATGCCCTCGCCAAGAAGGCATCCGCTAAAAAAGCACCGGCCAAAAAGGCGCCCGCTAAGAAGGCCACCAAGAAGGTCGCCACCGAAGCGAAGTCCCAGGTCGAGTCCACCGCCACTGAGCTAGAAACCACCATCGATACGGTGGCGGCAATCGTCACTGAAACTGTTGTGGAGACCGCCACGGAGACCGCAACGGAAACCGCAACGGAAACTGCTGCGGAAACCGCTCCAGAGACCGCAGAGGAAACTGTCGTGGAAACTGTTGTGGAAACCGCAGTGGAAACTGTTGTGGAAACCGCCCCGGAGACCGCTGTGGAAACTGCCCCGGAGACTGCTGTGGAAACTGCTGTGGAAACTGCCCCGGAGACCGCTGAGGAAACTGCTGAGGAAACTGCCCCGGAGACCGCAACGGAGACCGCAGTGGAAACTGTTGTGGAAACCGCTCCAGAGACCGCAGAGGAAACTGCTGCGCCAGAGGCGACGGAACCCGTGGCGTCCTGAGTCACGGCATTTTTTTGAGATTGCGCGAGCCGCCTGAGAAGGTGGCTCGTCGTTTTTTTCTGTGAGGCATTGTCGGGAGTATAAGCGCGGCAGTGATTGACGTGAGGGCGTCAGCGGGTCAGCGTGTCCTGCCATCATGAGTTTGCGACGTGAGCGAGACCAGAGTGTCGTGGATCGTTGTTGCAGAATTCTTGAAACTCCCGACGTTTTAGTGCGCATGAAAACCACCTTGGCTGTCATTCTCACCGTCATGGCCAGTTGGCTCCGACTCGTGGCAGCCATGCCGGATGCTCCGCCGACGCAGCACCCGTTAGGCCGTGAGATCACCGCTTTGGTGCGGGAGCTCGCCGACGAAAGCTTTCGAGTGCGGGAAAGTGCGAGCCGAGAAATTTGGCGGCGGGGCGAGTCTGCTGTTCCAGCGTTGCGTGATGCGCTCACCTCGGGTGATCCAGAACTCCTATTTCGAGCGAGGGATCTTCTCCGCAAGATCCAGTTGCATCTTACCCCTGAATCCGACGCCGAGGTCATCGCATGGGTTGATCACTACGCAAAAGCATCCCCGACCGAAAAGGTCACCTTGTTTGATAAAATGAAGGCCAAACGTGCCTGGCGTCAGATGCTCAAACTTTTCGCATCGGAAACCCAGGCCGAGGTGCGCGAAAAACTCCGCCCCTCCATCATGGGTGTCGCCGTGAGAGCCGCTCGTGAATGCCTCGCGCTGGGCGACGCCCGACAAGCCCGCGAGTTTCTCGAAATGGCTCCGGCTGATGCCGAGGGCTTGCTGGCGCTGGCGGAGTTTCACCGCAGCCATGGGTCACTCGCCGCCGAATTGGCTCGCGCCACAGCAGTGAGCGGGCGTAAAGCGCAAACGTGGCAGCTTGCCCTGCATCGAGCGGCCGGCAATCTTGAATCCGCCAGAGATTGCGCCATGGCCACGGGTGAGACGCGCGTCGCCGCGGCCATGGCATCCCTCGCAGGCGATCCACTCCCGTGGCTTCGCTTGAATCAAGCGGATGGTGAAACTGATGCTCTGGCTGGTGTCTATGCGGCGGTGGCCGCCAAACGCTGGCTCGGCCAAAAACCCCGCTTCGCGGATGTGCAAGCACTGCACCGGTCGCTCACCTCTCGCATTCTCCCCGAGCGGGTGGCGGCCATCAACGCGTCGTTTCTACTGTGTGATCCCGCCGCCGCCGAATCGGCGTTCGCCAAAGCCCTGCCCGTCAACGCCTTCGCCTATTTCGAGTCGCTCGAACGTATCCCAGAGGCTCTCAAATCCCTAGGTCTCGACCCCGAGCATCCCGCATACGCGCCATGGGTCGAACAACGCGTGAAAAAATTGGCAGAGTCCGACATCGAAAACCAACGAGCCCCGTCCACCCACAACGAGGAACTCATAGCGCTCGCTAATTTTCTCGAAGGTAAGGGGCTGCATCAGGAAGCCATGGATGCCTTTTCTGCTCCTCTCGCCGCCTTCGCCGAGCGTGACGTCAAGGGGTTCCTGAATTTTCTGGGTCAACTCTTTACCACCTATGAACGCCTGCCCGTGGGCGCTCCCCGCCTCGCCCGATCAGTCGGGGTCGCCTGGGCCGGTGATGACGAGAAACGTTGGGAGGAGCTCTTCTCTGCGGCCTTCGGCGAGGATGATCTGACCCAAACCTGGTGGAACTGGCTTGCCGAACTCGCCCCCAAGGCCAGCCGCTCTGAGCGCTTCGATGCCATGCTCGCTCTGTTCCATGTCGGAGCCGACCCGACCCAAGCCCGAAAAAATTGGTTGGCCCTCGCATGGCAA